>DASZDI010000194.1:0-7150 GCA_035942135.1 Solirubrobacterales bacterium
GTCGCGACCTTCGGATCGCGGCACGTAGTGGGCGCGGAACGAGTGCCCCTGTTCGACGAAGCGCGCCTTGCGCATTGCCCAGCAACAGGGATGGACGTACTCGCGGTTGAGCCGCGCCCCGGAGACCTGCGCGCCTTCGTCGAGCGGCGCCAGCAGCCGCTCCAGCCAGTCGTCGTGGAGGGGGAAGGCGTCGACGTCGAGGGCGACGACGAACTCGGTCTCGGACAGCAGCACGCCGAGGTCCATCGCCAGCTCGTGGCCGACGTTGGCGGGCAGCTTCAGCGCGGTGACGTCGGAGCGTTCGACGAGCCGCGACCGCGACTCGTCATCGGACCCGTTGTCGACGGCGAGGATCCGGGTCGAGGCGGGGCTGCGTCGGCGGACGACGTCGATCAGCACCTCCAGATGGGCCCAGGAGTTCCAGTTGACGGTGACCACCGTGGCGGCGCCGGGCTGGAGCCTGCCCACTCGGCGCCGGCTCCTGGCCCGCAGCAACGGCACGGCGATCCGCCAGCCGAAGATCTGCGCCGCCCGGCGCGATGCGCTCCCCCGGCTCATCGCCGCCGACCGATCTCGGCAAGCCGGGCTCGGGCCGCCTTGACCTTCGCGCGGAGGCGGTGTCCCTGCTCTGCGTGCCGGTGCGCCATCGAACGGTGAACGGACGCTACCAGCGCCGGCGAGCCCGACTCGGAGCGGGCTCTCGCGTAGGCGATGTCGGAGAGGCCCCGCGCGGCATCCGGGTAACCCGCGCGGCCGGTGGTCCGTCCGAACCAGGTCGCCGAGGAGACGATCGAAGCGGTGAGCTCCTCCTTCCCGACGCCGTGCGAGAGCAGGAAGGCCTCGTCGATCCGGTCGACCCCCTCGAACGGGTCGCCTCGCCCGGCGGCGCGGGCCCTGGCGGACGCGCGCGCCGCCGCCGAGAAGATCGCCTGTTCCTCCTGCTTGCGGAGGCTTTGCTGGCTGCCGTGGATCCGGTACTTGGCGAGGACGTCGGGCAGGTTGGCGATCCGCCGGCCTGCCGCGATGCGCAGCCAGAGGTCGAAGTCTTCGGCGTGGTCGAAGTTGACCCGATACCCGCCGACCGCTTCGAATGCATCCCGCCGCATCGCCACGGCCGAATGCACGAACGGATTGCCTTTGAGGAGGGCCGCCTGGAGCTCGTCGTCGTGGAGGGGGTATTCGGCCTTGCCGAACTCCCGGCCGCCCTCGTCGATCAGCAGCGCCTGGCCGCCGAGCAGCGCCACCTCGGGGTTCGCCGCGAGGAACTCGGTCTGCCGGCGCAGGCGATCCGGCAGGGCGACGTCGTCCGCGTCGAGGCGGGCGAGAAGCGGGGCTTTCGCAAGCTCCGCCGCGAGGTTCAGGACCTGCGAGAGGTTGCGGCCGGGCTCGCGGCGAGAGACCACGACCCGCGGGTCGGCCGCGGCGATCCGCTCGAGGATGTGCGGCGTCGAGTCGGTGGACCCGTCGTCGACGACGACGAGCTCGAGGTCGGTGAAGGTCTGCGAGAGGATGCTCTCGGCCGCCTCGGCGACGAAGCGCTCGCCGTTCCGCACGGGCATCAGAACCGAGATCGCGGGGGCAGCGCTCATCGTTTGGAGCTCGCGCCCGGGAGACGGCGGGAGAGCTGCGAGGTCGCATCGACGCCGCGCCCCAGCAACGGGCGCAGGGCTCGCGGCGAGGCGAGGACCGCAAGGGCCCAGACGCGGTCGCGCGGCGCGCACCCGGAGGTGCGGGCGAGCTCCCAGCAACGGCGGCGGACGTCCGGCCGGCTCTCGGCGACCGCCGCCTGGGCGTCGGCGAGGACGATGCGAGCCTGCTGCGCCGCCAGCATCCGCTCGGCGGTGGGCCGCTCGCCGGGGCCGAGGTCCGGGTTGGCGAGGGCCTTCTCCAGGATCCGCGCCCGGTCCCGGAAGGTGTCCGTCCGCGAGCTGGTCAGGCTGTCTCCGCGGATCTTGTAGATCGCCAGCGGGGCGTCGTCGAAGCCGGCGCGGGAGCCGCTGAGGATGAGCCGCAGCACGCCGTCCCAGTCCGAGCCGCTGCGCAGGGACTCGTCGAAGCCGCCGAGCGCGAGCAGGCGCGAGCGGCGGACGGTTGCCTGCGCCACGAAGCAGCGTTCGAGGATGGTGCGGCGCTGGCGCTCGATCGCCGGAAACGGGTTGGCGTCGGTGAAGCGCCCGACGCGGCGGCCGTCCCGCTCGAACCAGAGGTCCGTGCCGAGGACGTCCGGGGCAGGTTCCGCGCCGGCCAGCCGGCCCAGCGCCGCCAGCTTCCCGGGCAGCAGCAGGTCGTCGGCGTCGAGGAAGAGGACGAACTCGCTGGAAGCGTGGCGGCAGGCCGCGTTGCGGGTGGCGGCTACGCCCGCGTGGGGGAGGCGGAGCACGTCGACCCGGTCGAGGTAGGGCTCCAGCGCCTGCTCGAGCCGGTCGGTCGAGCCGTCGTCGGCGACGATCGTCTCGTCCGGCGGCGGATCCTGCGAGAGCGCCGAGTCGAGCGCTTCGGCGATCGTTCCCGCCCCCTGGTGTACGGCGACGACGACGGCGATCGTCGGCCTCTCGCTCATGGTGGGAGCCGCCAGCAGTGAGGGAAGGCGACGCTGCCCTCCGACCCCTCGCCGGCCATCTGCCGCCCTTCCATGACCCCCGGCTCGACGTCGAAGAAGGCGGCGGCCTGGAGCCCGTCTTGGATCACGCTGTTGGCTTTGAGGCCGACGTCGAGCCGGTAGCGGCCGGGCAGCAGCGGGACGATCGGGATCTCACACTCGATTCGCGGCCCCAGCTCCGGGTCTCTGGCGTCGGCGGGGGCCGAGATCTCGCTGTCGAGCACCGAGATCGGCTGTCCGAAGCTGTTGGCGATGGTGACGCGGCACTCGAGGCCGGGGAGGAGCTCGGTGACTTCGACGACGAGCTTCGCCGGCCGACCGCCGACCACGGCGTTCTTCTGGCCGCTGCTCGCGTCCACCATCTCGACCTTCTTCAGCAGGGTGTGCTGCCAGCCCCGGCCGTCTCGGTCCTCTCGCTCGATCAGGTCCGCCACGGACGCCCGCTCCAGGCCGGCGAGGTAGTGGTCGAGGATCTCGCTGACGGGCCCGTCGGCCTGCGCCCGACCCCGCTCGAGGAGGATGCCGCGCTGGCAGAGGGCCTGGATGATCGCCAGGTTGTGGGAGACGAAGAGCACCGTCCTGCCCGCCCGGGCCACCTCGCTCATCTTCGCCAGCGACTTCCTCTGGAAGGAGGCGTCGCCGACGGCGAGCACCTCGTCGACGAGGAGGATCTCCGGCTCCAGATGGGCGGCCACGGCGAAGGCCAGCCGCCCCGACATGCCGCTGGAGTACCGCTTGACGGGGGTGTCGAGGAAGCGGTCGATTTCGGCGAAGGAGACGATCTCGTCGAAGCGGGCGCGGATCTCCGAGCGCCGCATGCCGAGGATGGCGCCGTTGAGGAAGATGTTCTCGCGACCGGTCAGCTCGGGGTGGAAGCCGGTGCCGACCTCGAGCAGCGATCCGACCCGGCCGGTCACGTCGGCGTGGCCGCTGGAGGGCTCGGTGATGCGGGAGAGGATCTTCAGCAGGGTGCTCTTGCCGGCGCCGTTGTGGCCGACCAGGCCGACGACTTCGCCGCTGTCGATCTTCAGCGACAGGTCGCGCAGCGCCCACAGCTGGTCCGAGCGGGGCTCCGAGGACGAGTTGCGCCGCCGCAGCGGCTTCTTGATCGCCTCGGCGATGCTCTCCCGCAGGGTCCCGTAGCCGCGGCCGCTGACACCGAGGGTGTAGCGCTTGCCTAGCTCGTGGGTCTGGATCGCGGTGTGCGTGGACATGTCAGACGTAGTCGGCGAAGGCGCGCTCGACCCGGTCGAAGTAGGCGAGGCCGGCGACGAGGAACACGACGGCCGCCGCCGCCGAGATCCCGATCAGGTCCCAGGGGGCGTCGCCGGTCCCCAGCGTCGCCCAGCGGAAGCCTTCGACGACGCCGACCATCGGGTTGAGCGCCGAGAGCGTCTGCCAGGGCTCGGGAATCTCGCTGCTGGCGTAGACGACCGGGGAGGCGAAGAGCCACATCTGGATCGAGAAGGGGACGACGTAGCGCACGTCGCGGTAGCGGACGTTGATCGCCGAGAGCGCGGCGGCGGTGCCGAGCGCCGCCGCCACGGCGATCGCCACCAGCAGCGGCAGCGCCAGGATCGCCAGCGAGGGGGCCCAGCCCCAGGCGAAGACGATGATCATCAGGATCACGAACGAGATCATCAGGTCGACGAAGCCGGCGACGATCACCCCGGCCGGCATGAAGATCCGCGGGAAATAGATCTTCGAGACCAGGGCCGCGTTGGCGACGAGGCTGTCGGAGCCGAGCAGGACCGCGGTGGCGAAGAAGGTCCACGGGACCAGCGCCGCGAGGCTGAAGAGGGGGTAGGGGATGCCGTTCGAGGAGATCCCGGCGGCGGCGCCGAAGATCAGCGAGAAGACGACCATGAAGCCGAGCGGCTGGAGCACCGCCCAGGCGCCACCCAGCGCCGTCTGCCGGTAGCGCACGGTGATGTCCCGCAGGGCGATCTGCGCCGCCAGGTCCCGGTAGCGCCACAGTTCCCTCGGCGCCAGCACGCGGCTGAAGCCGCGGGTGGGCTGCAGGCGGAAGGTCTCCATGCGGTCGAGCATAAGTGGGCATCGGGCGGTGGGGACGCCGGCACAAATGGCGCACGCCCGCTTGCTGCTTTTTTCGGAAGCAGCGGCCTTTTTCAAAGAACGCCTGGTTTTAGTTTGCGAACACGGCTACAACTTCTCCTGATTTAAATAACTAGTCTTTCTCTATTTAGAGAAAAGCACAACAAAGGGGATTTCATGGAGTGGAAGAAGCGGGGGCTTCTGTTCGCTGGCAGCCGGTCGATCCTGGTCTGCCTGGTCTTCGGACTCGTGGGGGCGCTCTTGCCAGCCGCGGCGTCGGCAACCGGAGATCCCGTCGCCGCCTACTCCTTCGACGAGGGCGCCGGCAACATCGCCCATGACTCTGCGGGCAACCATGACGGCAGCTTCCAGGGCGCCAGGTGGAGCAAAGGCAGGTACGGGTCTTCTCTGCAGTTCGGTGGGGATCGGAGCGAATGCCTCACCGTCCCCGACAGCTCCCAGTTGCGGATGACCGAAGAATTGACCCTCGAGGCCTGGATCAAGCCCGAAGGGTCGGATCTCTCGCAGCCCGTCATCTACAAGGAGGACGGCGAAGGCTGGTACTTCACCTACACCCTCTTCCCGGGCGCCTTCGAAGAGAGTCGGCAGCCCGAAGCGGCCACCGCCTACGAATCGTTCTCCTCCAACAAAGTCACCGGCTCCGAAGATCTCCCCAAAGGGTCCTGGAGCCACCTAGCCCTGACCTATGACGGCGAAGATCTGCGCCTCTACGTCAACGGGGAAGTGGTTGACACGACTGAATCCTGGGGTCTGATCGGGAAAGAAGGCGACCTGCGAATCGGCTGCGCGCCCAAGTGGAAAGACGGCTTCACCGGCAAGATCGACGAGATTCGTATCTACGACCGGGCGCTGGACGCCACGGAGCTCAAAGCCGACAAAGACGCTCCGGTCCAGGCGCCCACTGCCGACCCCGTTGCCGCCTACTCCTTTGACGAGGGCTCGGGCTCCGTCGCCCACGACTCGATCGGCAACCACGACGGCACGCTCAAAAACGGCGCTGCCTGGGCAGCCGCCGGCAAGTTCGGCTCCGGGATCAGCTTCGACGGCGTCGACGACCTGGTCACGGTGTCGGCATCGAGCGACCTCAACCTTTCCAAAACTTTCACGATCGAGGCCTGGGTCCGCCCCGACGCGCTGACGCCGTACAACTCGGTGCTGACCAAGGAAGCGGGGAGCTTCCACACCTACGCGCTGATGCCGGAAGGCAACAACTCCGCCCCCAAGGCCGAGGTCGGCAAAAACTCCACCGAAAACAACACGGTCAACGGCACCGGCAAACTGACGCTGAGCCAGTGGAGCCACCTCACCCTGACCTCGGACGGGTCCTATCTGCGCCTCTACGTCAACGGCACCCAGGTCGGCAGCGCCCCCAACACCACCGTCTACACCGCCGAAGGCGCCACCCAGATCGGCGGCAACCGCGTCGACGGCGAATACTTCGACGGCGTCGCCGACGAGATCCGCATCTACAACCGGGCGTTGACTGCGACTGAAGTCCGGCAGGACAAGGCGGAGAGGGTGGGGTGGTCGTCGCAGAACCGCCTCATCGCCGCCTACTCCTTCGACCAGGGCTCGGGCAACGTCGCCCATGACTCCGTCGGCACCCACGACGGCCTCCTCAAGAATGGGGCGAAATGGGTGGAAGCCGGCAAGTTCGGCTCCGCTGTCAGCTTCGACGGCAGCAACGACCTGATCTCCGTGCCCGCCTCCAACGAACTCAACCTCTCGAAGAACTTCACGGTCGAGGCCTGGGTCAAGCCCGAAGCGTTGACGCCCTATAACGCCGTGCTGACCAAGGAAGCGGGCAGCTTCCACACCTTCGAGCTGATGCCGGAAGGCAACCACACCGCCCCGAAGGCGGAAGTCGCCAAAAACTCGAGCGAAAACCACTCGATCAACGGCGCCAGTCAGCTGCCTCTGAACACCTGGAGCCACCTGACCCTTACCTCCAACGGCGAACACCTGCGCCTCTACGTCAATGGGACGCAGGTCGCGAGCGTCCCCGCTACGACGATCTACACGGCCGAAGGCGCCCTGCAGATCGGCGGCAACCTGATCGACGGCGAATACTTCAAAGGCACGGTCGACGAGGTCCGGATCTACGGTCGGACGCTGACCCAGTCGGAGGTCGCCGCCGACACCGAAGCCGGCATCGGCTGGGATCCGCAGACCCGCCTCATCGCCGCCTACTCCCTCGACGAGGGCTCGGGCTCCGTCGCCCACGACTCGATTGGCGACCACGACGGGACGCTGAAGAACGGCGCCGCTTGGGCGCCCGCCGGCAAGTTCGGCGCCGGGGTCAGCTTCGACGGCGTCAACGACCTGATCACCGTCCCTGCCGCCAAAGAGCTCAACCTCTCCAAAACCTTCACGATCGAGACCTGGGTCCGCCCCGACGCCCTCACTCCTTACAACTCGGTGCTGACCAAGGAAGCGGGGAGCTTCCACACCTACGCGCTGATGCCGGAAGGCAAC
>DASZDI010000195.1:0-3919 GCA_035942135.1 Solirubrobacterales bacterium
GTCCTCGGCCACCCCCGCGCCCGGGTGGACGAGGGCGCGCTCGTCGTCGAGGTCGACCAGCAGGAAGTGACCGGTCGCGGCCCAGGCGCGGGTGCCGGCGGCCTCGAAGCCGGTGGGCTCTTCGGTGCGCAGCTTGCCCGCCGCCCCGGAGACGACGTAGTCGATCCCGCCGACCCGGGAGTGCTGGAAGTTGTGCTCGTGGCCGCTCAGCACCAGCCGCACCCCGGCCGCCTCGAACAGCGGCACCAGCCGCTCGACCATCCCGGTCGTGTTGCCGTGCTCGGGGCCGGCGCAGAAGGGCGGGTGGTGGGAGAAGGGGATCCGCCAGGTCGGCGCGTCGGGGTCGTCGTCGAGCGCCTCGCGGAGCCAGTCGAGGTGAGCCTCGTCGTCGAAGAAGTGCTCCATGCCGGCCTCTTTGCCGAGCGAGGTGTCGATGCAGACGAGCTCCGCCGTCGCGCCGACCCGCAGGCAGTAGAAGAGCCCCGGGTCGAGCGAGGCGCGGCCCGCCTCGACGGCCGGCCGGAAGCGCTCCCGCAGGTAGAAGTTGTCGTCGAGCTGGTCGCGGTCGTCGGAGCTCTCGGTGTCGGCGACGTCGTGGTTGCCGACCGTGGGGAAGACCGGGACCTGGTTGATCACGTACCGGTAGGGCTCGTAGAAGCTCGCGTACCAGTCGTCGTCCTCGTTGCCTGAGCCGGTGGTGTCGGGGCCGAGGTAGACGTTGTCCCCGGTCGTCAGCACGAGCAGCACGTCGCCGCGCTCGCAGACCCGCTCGAGGGCGCCGGCGAGCTGGGTCTGGCGGTAGGCGTTCTCGTCGGAGGCGAGGATGCCGACGCCGAAGTCGCCGAGCACGGCGAACCTGACCGGTGCGTGCGAGCCCGCCGCCGGGAAGGTGCGGAAGCGGTTCTCGTAACGCCTGCCGGAGGGGACGAGGGCGCGCTGCTCCAGGTCCCAGTCGCGCAGCTCGCCCTCCGCCCACGGCTCGCCGTCGACCCGGACGCGGTAGCGGTACTCGGTCGCCGGCTCCAGGTCGCGAATCCAGGCGTAGTTGTTCGTCGCCGTCTCCACTCTCGCGACGATCTCCCCCTCGCGCTCCACCTCGACGACCGCCTCCCCGTAGGGCTCGGAGCTGAGGCCGATCGTCCCGGTCCGCGTCCCCGCCACCTCGCGCAGCTCCTCGTCATCGACGATCCGCCACTCGCCGTAGGGCGAGTCGCCGCGGCGGAAGTAGAACCCGCCCCAGGCGATCAGCGCCTCTTCGGCGCCGACGTCGACCAGGTGCAGGAAGGGCTCGAAGTGGACCTCGGGGGCGGATGCCATTGCCTGAGCCTAGCCCGACGCGTCGGGCCTCGCTGCAACCGGGCGATGGCGGCTCTGACGTGATCGTGGCCCGCAGCTTCCGCTAGGGGGTGACGCTGCGCTCCTGCTTCTGCACGGAGGAGCTGGCGCAGCGCCCCGGGCCCCTCACGGTGCCGACTACCTCGATGCTGATCGACGATCTACTGTCGGAAACGGTCGAGGTGCCGGTGGGGCTGACGGTTTCGTCCTCTGTTCTTTCCACGCTTTCGACCACCGTGATCACGTAGCGGTTGTTGCCCGACGCGGACCCCGACGCTTCGGCTGAGCTCGTTTCGGTTGCGGCCTGCACCTTGATGGAGCCGGCGCAGACGACGACACGGGCGTAGCGGTGAAATGTTTCGGTGAGGGACGCGGTGACTTCTGGCGCCGGCAGCTGGACCAGAAAGGTTCCTCGCGCCCTGATTTTCGCGGCGCAGGGTTTGCCGGGATCGCAGAGCGTTTCAAGCGGTGCCCTGGAGTTCCTCATGGAACAGGACGAGTCTCCACTGATCTGTCGCATCAGGACGTCCGATTCCCAGCGCACCTCCACTTCGCTCGGCATGTCGCTTTTGCCGCCACCCACCGTGCAGCGGGCTTCGTCGAGAAAGGCAAGCCGAGCGATCCCGTCGCTCCCGGTGGAGATCCTGGTGCCATGAAAGAGACGCTTGGGACGGCGCATGGGGAGCAGTACAGGAGTTTCATTCACCCCCGCGGAGAAGGCATGCCCCTGCCACCGACAGGCCCAGTCCTTCGCTTGCGAATTACCGCACCAAGAGGAGCCGCCGGGGATCCTGGGCTTGCCCGACCAGGCTTGGGCGGGAGAGGGGTGGGTCACGGCCAGGGTCAGGATGGCGACGAGCACGACAAGCGCTGTCGTGGGTCTGACTCGCGGAATTTCCATCTGCATCTCAGCGCCTCCAGACGACGATTACGAGGTTGACGAGTACGGTGGTGAACAGGCTCAACAGGACGCCATAGACGAGGGTCTCGAGCCGGCTGTGGCGATCCAGCCAGCTGGGCATGGTGCTCTGGTCGTCGAAGAAGGCCTCATCGACCTTCGGCGAGCTCAAGGAGACGGTGGGAGCCCCCGGCACGCCAGGGGGGGCGAGCTTCAAGTGGACGAGCTCACCCTCCGCCGCCTCCAGGGTGACGGGCGTCGGCGCGAGGGCCGGGACCTCCCTCTCGACGCCGTCCAGATCGAGAGCGCCGTCGTTTGCCGTCAGCTCGACTCTTCGGCCGTCGGTCTCGACTTTCAAGGCGCTCACCTCGGTGAAGGAGAGGATCGGCGGGTAATTCCTGCGATTGACGATCAGCAGCCTGTAGAAGACCCCGTCGGGCGAACACCGCGGATGAGCTTCTCCGGGCAGAAGGGTGACTTCCAGGGAAGTGTCTCCCAGGCACCGAATTTTCACCTCGGTCTTCGCCGCGTTCTCCGTGAGCGACCATTCCCGTGACGGTCCCGGCTGTTCCGGCTCGGCGTTCTGGCCGATCTCAAAGGCTTCGGCGGAGGTGGTCGAGACGAACGCTTCGAGCGCGCCCCCTTCGGTGCGCATGGAGAAGCGTTCCGGCTGGCGAAGCGCCGGCTTGAACCCGCCGCCGCAGCTTCCTCCGATGCGCGCTTCGAGCTCCTCGCAGCTCTGCTCAGCGACCCGCAGCCGGATCAGCAGCTTTTTGCCGTACCCATCCGGACCGACCTTTCCCAGCGGCGGGATCTGGCTGATGCTGAAGGAGCCGATCGAGGCTTCGAGCGGCGTCTCCAAGGCCGCGTCGGAGAGCTCGACGATGCTGCTCGGGGTCGGTCGAGAGGTATCGAAGGAAGCTTCGGCCGACGGATGCCACCACTCGGTAGCGACGATGAAGGCGGCAACGGGAACCAGCGCCAGCACGGCACCTTTCAGCAGCCAGCCGGCGGAGTTCTCCGATTTCTCCGGTGCGGGTTCGCCTTTCGGATCCACCGGAATCTCGGCGGCCGGCCGCGGTTCCCCTGACGCCTCCGGCTCTCCATCCTCTGGGATCTGGAGCTCGCTTTCTTCGGGATCGCCGGGCTCGCCGGGCCGTTCTTCCTCAGACATAGATGACCATTAGGGGCATCTATATAGGAACAGCAGGATCTACGTATCTCTCTAACGATGCGCAAGCGCCGGCTCGTCGGCCTGCTGCTGCCAGGCCTGTTCGAACTCGCGCATCATCCGCGGGTAGACGATCAGGTGGCGGAAGGGGGCGATCGCGGCCATGTAGGCGGAGCCGCGGCGGCCGTTCGGCTTGACCAGGACGGCCATCTGGCCGCGGTAGCCGCCGCTCTCGTCCGGGACCCAGGTGAGGTGGAGGACGCCGTGCATGGTCTCGTTGGCGATCTCGGCGGCGAACTCGTCGTCGGTGAGGTAGAGCGGGGTGAAGGGGAGGGCGTCCGGTTCCGGGCCGGTCGGGCCGTCGCGCAGGTCGGCGGGCAGCCGGTCGCGCAGCGTCGGCACCCGGGAGCCGACGCCGGTGGCCTCGTCGTCCCAGCCGAGGATGCCGCCGATCTTCCAGCGGATCGCGAAGAGGGCGCGGACGGCGGCCGAGGAGCTTTCCGCCGGGTCGAGTG
>DASZDI010000196.1:0-1571 GCA_035942135.1 Solirubrobacterales bacterium
GTTCGGGCAGGGGCGGCGGTCGCCGGATGCCTATGAGGTCTCGGAGGAGGACTTCGCCGACCGGATCCGCGACGCGGTCGACTTCGGGGCGACCGAGCTCTGCATGCAGGGCGGCATCCATCCCGACCTGACCTTGGAGGAGTACGGACGCTGGCTGCGGCTGGCGAGGGAGGTGGCGCCGCAGCTGCACCTGCACGCCTACTCGCCGATGGAGGTCCACTACATGTGCGAGCGCTCGGGGAAAGAGCCGGAGGAGGTCTTCGAGTACCTGCTCGAGTGCGGGCTCGGCTCGACCCCGGGGACGGCGGCCGAGGTGCTCGACGACGGCGTCCGGCAGCGGATCTCGCCGAACAAGCTCCCGGCCGACCGCTGGGTCGAGATCATCGAAGCCTCCCATCGCGCCGGCCTGCGCTCGACCTCGACGGTGATGTTCGGCCACATCGAGGAGCCGCGCGAGTTGGCCCGCCACATGCGGGTCGTCCGCGCCCTGCAGGAGCGGACCGGCGGCATCACCGAGTTCGTCCCGCTCAGCTTCATCCCCTTCAACACGATGCTGGGGCGCACCCACGGGATCGAGGAGATCTCGATGCCGGAGAACCTCAAGCACACCGCCGCCTTCCGGCTGGCGCTGGGGCGGACGATCCCGAACCTGCAGGCGAGCTGGGTGAAGATGGGCCTCGCGGGGGCGACCGAGGCGCTGCGCTGGGGGGTCAACGACCTCGGCGGGACGCTGATGGAGGAGAACATCTCGCGGATGGCGGGCTCCCAGCACGGGGTGCGGCTGGAGCCCGAGCAGCTGATCGAGGCGGCACGGGCGGCCGGGCGCGAACCGGCCCAGCGGACCACGCTCTACGAGGTCCTCGAGACCTACGAGACCGCCCCCGCGGCCACGGCCTGAGCGGTTGCGCGGAGGCCCGTTGCGGGTAGCGGTAGGGCATCACTCAAGCCAAGGAAGGGATGCCATGAGCGACGAGGTTCGCAACAAGGACGACGCCAAGGGACGCATCAAGGAGGCCGCCGGGGACCTCACCGGCGACGACGAGCTCCAGCGCGAAGGCAAGGTCGACCAGGCGACCGGCAAGGTCAAGGACGGGGTCGAGAAGGCCTCCGACAAGGTCAAGGACGCGGTCGGCAAGGACAAGGACTAGCGGAACAGGTCCTCTTCGGGAGGGCGGCGGAGGGCGGCGGCACCGGGGCCGTCCTCCGCACCGACGTAGCGGCCGAGGCCGCGGACGACGGCAGCGGGGACGCCCGAGTCCTTGACCCGGACCAGGTCGGCGGCGGCGGCGATCTCGTCGGCAATGGCGATCAGGGTTGCGCTGAGCTCGCGGCCGTTGGCGTCGTGGCGGCCGCGCCAGTCGTCGAGGGGGGCGAGGCCGGCGCAGCCGATGGCTACCTCGGTTTGGCCTAGGCGCCAGGGGCGGCCGAAGCTGTCGGCGATCAGGATGGCGGGGGGAAGGCGGGGGTATCCCCCTCCGGACACATCTCGCCTATGGCTCGATGTCGAGTGTCCGGCGGGGGAGACCCCCGCCTCCATTTACCTACTGATTCTTTGGGCGGACTTGGCTGGG
>DASZDI010000197.1:0-1527 GCA_035942135.1 Solirubrobacterales bacterium
GTCTTCGTCGACGGCCGCAGGGTCGGCAGCGTCCCCCTCCGCGCCGGCCGCTCGGTCTCCGAGGCGAGCGCCTTCGACCGCGCTCGCGCCTTCCTCGCAGACAACTTCATCCCTATCGCGATCGCCGTGTTCGTGATACTCATGATCGCGGTAACGCTGCTGCGCCGGCTGGCCCGCAGAAACAAGAGTAGGAGCAGAATCGGGTGAAGCCCAGGTGATCCTCACGGTGACCTTGAACGCGGCGATCGACCGCACCGTCGCCGTGCCGAACTTCCGCCTCGGCCGCCGCCATCGCGCGGTCGAGAGCCGCACCGTCGCCGGCGGCAAGGGCATCAACGTCGCCCGCGCCCTCAGCCTGCTCGGCCGCCCCGTGATCGCCTCCGGCTGCGTCGGCGGCCCGACCGGGACCCGGGTGCTGGAACAGCTGCAGGAAGAATCGGTGCTGACCGACTTCATCCGGATCGCCGCCGAGACCCGCATCAACCTCGCCGTGATCGACCCCACCTCCGGCGAGCAGACCGAGATCAACGAGCGCGGCCCCGCGGTCAGCCCGGAGGAGGTGCAGCGGCTCTTCGAGCGGATCGGCTACCTCGCCGGGGGCGCCAAGGTCTGCGTCCTCGCCGGCTCGGTCCCGCCGGGGGCCGGAGACGACCTCTACGCGCGCCTGATCTCCGACCTCGCCCGCCGCGGTGTGCCGGTCGTGCTCGACGCCGAGGGCGAGGCGATGCTGGCCGGGGTACGGGCCGGGGCCTCGATGGTCACCCCGAACGAGCGCGAGGCCGAGGAGCTGGTCGGGCAGGAGTTCGCCGACCGCGCCGACCTCGCCCAGGGGCTGCTGGAGCTGGTCCGGCTCGGCGCCACCGAGGCGGCGATCACGCGGCCGGACGGCTGCGTCGCCGCGGTCGGGGAGGGCTCCTCGCGACGGCTGCTGGAGGTCCACACCGATCCCCTCGACGCCGTCTCCACGGTCGGCTCCGGGGACGCCTTCCTGGCCGGCTACGTGGCCGCCCGCTACGACGGCCGCTCGCCCGAGGAGTGCCTCGCCTACGGAGTCGCCTGCGGGGCCGAGTCAACCCAGCACTTCGGCGCCGGCACCGTCGACCGCAACCAGGTCGAGCGCCTGCTCGGCGAGGTCTCGGTGCACGATTTGGAGGTCCCCGCGGAAGTGTAGGCTGGCTAGTTCAACGCCAGAGCCTTGGAGGACTAACTTGGAAATCGAAATCGGTCGCGGCAAGAAGGGACGCCGCGCTTACGGATTCGACGACATCGCGATCGTTCCTTCCCGACGGACGCGCGACCCCGACGACATCGACATCAGCTGGACCCTCGGTCCGTACCGCTTCGAGCTGCCGCTCGTCGCCTCGGCGATGGACGGGGTGGTCAGCCCCGACACCGCCGTGCTGACCAACGAGCTGGGCGGCCTCGGGGTGCTCAACCTGGAGGGGATCTGGTCCCGCTTCGAGGACGCCGAGGAGCGCCTGGAGGCGATCGCCGCCGCGCCCAAGCACGAAGCGACCCGGCTGATGC
>DASZDI010000198.1:0-2030 GCA_035942135.1 Solirubrobacterales bacterium
GCCAGATCGTCACCGGCGCAGCGATGCTGACCGGCTCGGTGACGGGAGGGTTCGTCGCCCAGCAGACCAGCCTCGGGGTGCCGTTCGTGATCCGCGGCCTGATCCTGATCGTGATGTTCGCCCTCGCCTTCCGGCTGATGCACGACGTCGGCTTCACCCCCGAGAAGGGCGGCAGGCCGCTCGCCGAGATGCGCAGGGTCGCCGCCAACTCGATCGAGTACGGCTGGCGGGTCCCGGCGGCGAAGTGGCTGATGGTCGAGGCGCTGCTGATCGGCGGCGTCGGCATCTACGCCTTCTACGCCCTGCAGCCCTACCTGCTGGAGCTCTACGGCGACCCCGAGGCCTACCAGGTCGCCGGCCTGGTGGCGGCGATCGTCGCCGGGGCGCAGATCGCCGGCGGGATCGCCGCTCCCCGCATCCGCCGCCTCTTCCGCCGCCGCACCTCGGCCCTGATCGTCACCTCCGGGCTCAGCGTCGTCGCGCTCGGCCTGATCGGGATCTTCGAGAGCTTCTGGGCGGCGATCGGGCTGATCGTCGTCTGGGGCCTGCTCTTCGCGGCGACGACGCCGATCCGCCAGAGCTACCTCAACGGCCTGATCCCCTCGCGGCAGCGGGCGACGATCCTCTCCTTCGACTCGATGATGACCTCGACCGGCGGGGTCTGGACCCAGCCCCTGCTCGGCCGCGCCGCCGACGTCTGGGGCTACGCGCCGTCCTACCTGATCGGCGCCGGGATCTCGGCCCTCGCGATCCCCTGCCTCGCCCTCTCGCGACGCCAGGACGCCCCCGCCGACACCCTCGACGTCACCGAGCTGCAGTCCACCCCGGCGGAGACGTAGCGGGCACCTAGCTGCGAGCGACTTCCGCCGACTCGTGCTCGAACGCGGGTCGCATCCTCGCCGGCAAGCTGCACGAGGACTTCGACCTCCCGGTCAGGCATCTTCTTCCTCAACCAGCTTCAGGGGCCGAACGCGCTGGGGCAGCCCTTCGTCGAAACGCAGCCGCCCGACGTCCGATTCATAAGGGTCCAGCGCCCGGGTCAAATTCCCCAGGATGCCGAGGGCGCGGAGTACTCCGAGGAGGCTCTCCAGGCTTATCCCGCCATCCCCCTGCTCGAAGCGAGCCAAGGTCGCCCGCCCGATGCCGGCGCGATCCGCCAACTGCGCCTGGGTGAGCCCGCGAAGCTTGCGCCAAGCGGCGACGTCTTCGGCCAGGCCTCGAGTAGCGCGCCTGATCGCAGGAGGAGGGCGTCGCGACCGCGTGTAGCTCCTGACCCCTGCCTGACAGCGATCAGGGGGACTGCGGCAGCTTGCCCGCGCCGCGCTTCGTGAGCGGCCGCGACGGCGGGGGGACCATCGGGCCGATGTCGCCGTCGGGGGCCTCGTCGAGGTCGACGATCACCGGCGCGTGGTCGCTCGGGCCTTTGCCTTTGCGCGCCTGCCGGTCGACCCATGCGGCGCGCACTCGCTCGGCGACGGGCGCGGCGGCCAGGACCAGGTCGATCCGCATCCCGAGGTCCCGGTGGAACATCCCGGCGCGGTAGTCCCAGAAGGTGAAGACCCGCTCGCCCGGCCAGCGGTCGCGGACGACGTCGCGCAGCCCGAGGACCTGGAGCTCCGCCAGCGCCGCGCGCTCGGGCAGGGTCACGTGCGTCTGCCCGACGTAGGCCGCGGGGTCGAAGACGTCCTCGTCGGCCGGGGCGACGTTGAGGTCGCCGCAGACCACCGTCGCCTCGGGGCTCGCGCTCACCGCGTCCCGCAGCGCCCCCAGCCAGGCGAGCTTGTACTCGTAGTGGTCGGAGCCCGGCCGGCGTCCGTTGGGCACGTAGACGGAGAAGACGCGGATCCCGCCGCAGGTGGCAGCCAGGGCACGCGCCTCCGGGTGCGGAAAGCCGGGACCGTCGGCGAGACCCTGGACGACGTCCTCCAGGCCGACGCGCGAGAGGATCGCGACGCCGTTCCAGCTCGCCTCGCCGTGGAGGGCGACCTCGTAGCCGCGCTCCCCCAGCTCGTCCGCGACGAGGTCGAGGA
>DASZDI010000199.1:0-2458 GCA_035942135.1 Solirubrobacterales bacterium
CCCCCGACTCCCTCCGCCCTCGACGCCGGGTCCATCGACTGGAGTTCGACCGGGCTCGTCAGCGTCTTCATCCGCCATGTCCTCGGGCCATCACCTCTCACCGGCGCCACCGAGCGCAATGTCGTTCAGATCGCCGATCCCTCGATGCCGCCGAAGAGCAGGCCGAGCGACCGACGGCAGGTCCGCCGCAACCTCGAAGCGGGGTATGCGCTGGACCTGATCCCCGGCCCCGAGACCACCCCCGAGCAGCGGGCGGGCTTCCTTGACGTCTACGAGCAGACGATGCGCCGCGCCGCTGCCGCCCCGCACTACTTCTTCGCCCCCGCCTACTTCGACCGCGTCCTCGAAGCCGACCGCACCTGGCTCGCGCTCGCCCACGGCCCCGACGGCGACCTCGCCGCCGCCTCGATCGCCGCGGTCAGCGACGGCTACCTCCACTACTACCTCAGCGGCAGCGCCGACTCCCACCTCCGTGCGGCGCCGATGAAGAACGTGGTCACCCGCCTCGTCGAGCACTCGGTCGGGCTCGGGCTGCCACTCAACCTCGGCGGCGGCATCTCGCCCGGAGACGCGCTCGAGGAGTTCAAGCGCGGCTTCGCCAACCGCCGGCAGCCCTGGCTCACCTCGGAGCTGATCTGCGACGCGCGGAAGTACGCCCGCCTCAGCGAGGGCCGCGAGGCGGGGGGCTTCTTCCCCGCCTACCGCTCCTAGGCCGGCGCTAGTTGCTGGGTTCGTCGGGCTTCGCCGGGGTGGGCCCGGTGAATTTGAAGGCGAAGACGGGCTCGCCGCCGAACTTGCCCCAGGTCTCCCGGCCGAAGGCCCGGAGCGCATCCAGGGTGATCGCGCCTTTGTATTCGCGGCAGCCGATCAGGTTGGTCCAGGTCGCCGCCGCGACCTCGTAGGGCATGCGGTCGTTCGGGTAGAGCAGCGTCGCCCCGTACATCGTGTCGTAGAGGCCCTTCAGTTCCAGTTGCGCGTCCTCGGGCAGGGTCGGCTTGTACTGGATCGCCATCCGGCCGTGCTCGAGCGAGTGGACGACGTTGAGCGGGTCCGGCGTCTCCAAGTAGGCCCCGTCCGCCTGCTGGTAGGGCGGTTCGACGTGGTTGCCCGAGGTCGGCGGACTGGTTTTGTAGATCGGCGGCGCCGAGTTCTCCGGAAGGTGGGTGTGGCCCTCGTCTTTGAGTTTCAGCTGCACGTCGCAGCCGGCCTGCTTCGCGGCCTGGTCGAGGTCGAAGACTTTGGTCCGGGCCGGCACGATGCCCGCCCGCTCGTCGGGCTCGACCCCGTTGGTGGAGCCGATCTGGGTGTTGAGGTTGATGTGCGCGTCGCCCTCTTCGCCGCTGTCGCCGCCGCTGACGAGGACGAAGACGAGGACCGCGATCGCCAGTACCACGGTCGAGGCGATCGCGTAGGTGACGATCAGGCGGTTGCTGCCGCTCCGCTTGTCCCGTGCTTCGGCGGCGATCCGCTCTTCGCGGAGCCGCTCTCTTTCGCGCTCTCCCTTACCCATAGCTCAAGCTTATTCTGCCCGCTCGATCTCGGCGGCGTCGGCACGTACCCGCTCCCACGGCCGCGAGGCCTTCAACGCGCTCAGCACCGCCCGCGTCGCCGGCGCCCGGTTGAGCGCGTAGAAGTGGATCCCGGGGCAGCCCGCGATCAGCAGCTCCGCGCACTGCTGCGCCGCGTAGGCGATGCCGAGCTCGAACTCCCGCTCCGGGTCCCCGCCCGCCGCCTCGAACCCCGCTTCCATCTGCGCCGGGATCCCGGCGTCGCAGAGGTCGCAGATCCGTTTCGTCTGGGCGAAGCTCGCGACCGGGATCACCCCGGCCAGGATCGGCACCTCGATCCCCCGCTCGCGGGCGGCGCGGACGAAGTCGAAGTAGACCTGGTTGTCGAAGAAGAGCTGGGTGATCAGGAAGCTCGCCCCGGCGTCGACCTTCGACTTCAGGTAGCGCAGGTCGGTCTCTAGGTCCGGCGCCTCCGGGTGCACCTCCGGGAAGCAGGCGCCGCCGATCCCGAAGTCCCAACCCTCCGAGATGAAGGAGGCGAGCTCCGCGGCGCTGCCCAGCCCACCCTCGGGCTGCTCGAAGTCCTCCTGCCCCCGCGGCGGGTCGCCGCGCAGGGCGAAGACGTTCTCGATCCCCGCCGCCTCGATCCGGTCGAGCGTCTGCGCCAGCCCCTCGGTCGTCTCGCCGACGCAGCTGAGGTGGGCCATCGTCTCGAAGCCGATCTCGTTCTTCAGCGCCGTCGTCACCTCGACCGTGCCGTCGCGGTTCGCGCCCCCGGCCCCGTAGGTGACGGAGACGAAGTCCGGCTCCAGCGCCCGCAGCTCCCGCGCCGTCTCGTAGAGCTGCTCGGTCGCCTCCGCCGTCTTCGGCGGGAAGAACTCGATCGAGAAGGTGGGCCGTTGCTGGGAGATGATCTCGTCGATGCACACCCGGTGAGGGTAGCCGCCCGC
>DASZDI010000200.1:0-2983 GCA_035942135.1 Solirubrobacterales bacterium
AGCCAGGAGAGGGCGCCGTCGGCCATCGAGACGTCGACCAGCTGCCCCTCGCCGGAGCGCTCGCGCTCGTGCAGCGCCGCCATCACCCCGAAGGCCGCCATCAGGGCGCCACCGCCGAGGTCGGCGATCTGTCCGGCGGACTGAACCGGCGGGCCGCCCTCGGCGCCGGTCAGGCCGAGCAGGCCGACGAGGCCGAGGTAGTTCATGTCGTGCCCGGCGCGCTGCGCGTTGGGACCGTCCTGGCCGTAGCCGGTGATCGCGCAGAAGACGATCCCCGGGTTGACCTCGCGCATCCGCTCGTAGCCGACCCCGAGCCGGTCGAGGACGCCGGGGCGGAAGCCGTCGAGGACGACGTCGTGGGACTCGACCAGCCGCAGCAGCGCCTCCCTCCCCCACTCGCTCTTGAGGTCGAGCCGGACCGAGCGCTTGCCGCGGTTGAGCGAGAGGTAAAGCGCCGAGCGGGTGCCGAGCGCCTGCTGCTCGTCGGTGCCGTAATAGGGCGGCGCCCAGCGGATGTAGTCGCCCATCCCGGTGTCCTCGACCTTCAGCACCTCGGCGCCGAAGTCGGCCAGCAGCAACGAGCAGAACCCCCCCGGGAGGAGGCGGGTGAGATCGAGGACCTTGACGTCGCCGAGCGGCAGGTCGTGGCTCATCCCGGCTCGACCTCGACCGGGAAGTCGACCGAGTTGGCGATGAAGCAGAGCTCGTGGGCGCGGCGGTGGAATGCCTCGATCGCGTCCGGAGCCGGCGGCTCGTCTGCCCAGCGGACCAGCGGGCGCAGCGTCACCGAGGCGAAGCGCTTGCCGTCGAGGACCCCGTCGGCGTCGTCTTCGTAGGAGGCGACCTCGAAGCCCTTTTTCCGCGCCAGGGCCAGGAACCAGAGCATGTGGCAGCTCGAGAGGGCGCCGACCAAGAGCGCCTCCGGATTCGACTTGGTGTCGTCGCCGCCGAACTCGAGCGCCGAGGAGCTGGGCAGGGACTGGGCGCCGAGGAGGACGTCGTGGGCCCGCACGTCTTCCCCCTCGCCACCGTTCCAGGAGACGCCGGCGCGGTGGATCGACGTCGCCATCGCCCTAGACCTCGGCTCGCCTCGGCACTCCCAGCAGCTCCCGCGCCTCGGCGACGCTGGCCGGGCGGCGGCCGACGTCTTCCGCCATCTGCCGCGCCTTCGCGATCAGGTCGCCGTTGGAGCGGCACATCTCGCCGTTCGGCAGGTAGAGGTTGTCCTCGACCCCGGCGCGGACGTTGCCGCCGAGCACCAGCGAGGAGGCGAGCAGCTTCCACTGGTCCCGCGAGATGCCGATCACCTGCCACTGGTTCTCGCCCTCCGGGCCGCCGGGGATCTGGTCTGACATCAGGGTGACGTTGCGCGGGGTCGGGCGGATGCCGCCGGTCACCCCCATCACCAGCGAGATCTGCAGCGGCGGCTCCAGCAGCCCCATGTCGATCAGCGGGTCGAGATTGGCGACGTGGCCGGAGTCGAAGCACTCGTGCTCGGGCTTGACTCCCAGCTCCCGCATCGCGGTGAGGAACTCGACGATCGTGTCGAAGCTGTTCTCGAAGACGGCTTTGAAGACGAAGTCCTTGCGCCGCTTCGAGTACTTCGCGTAGTTCATCGAGCTCATGTTCAGCGCGGCGACGTCAGGGCGACAGGCGCGCAGGTACTCGATCCGCTTCTCGATCGGAATCCCGATCGCGCCGGTCGAGTAGTTGACGATCACGTCGCCGACCTCGGCCAGGATCGCCTCGGTGATCGCCTGGAAGTCCTCGACGTCCCAGGAGGGGGTGCCGTCGGGCTTGCGGGCGTGGATGTGGATCTGCGAGGCGCCCTCGTCTACCGCGCGCCGCGCCTCCGCCGCGTACTCCTCCGGCGTGTAGGGGATCGCCGGGCACTGGTCGCGGTTGGCGATCACGCCGCTGATCGAGCAGCTGATGATCACCGGGTCGTCGAACGAGCTCATACCGGCATCACCCCGTGGCGTTTGCGCGGCTTCTCGACCTGCTTGGTGCGCGCCATCCGCAGGGCCTTGACGATCGTCGGGCGGGTCTCGCGCGGGTCGATGATGTCGTCGATCAGGGCGTTGCCGGCGGCCAGGTAGGGGTCGATCTGCTGACGGACTGCGTTCAGCATCGCCTCGCGGGTGGCCTCCGGGTCGTCTGAGGCCTCGATCGCGCCGCGGCCGATGATTTCGACCGCGCCCTCGGCGCCCATCACCGAGAGCTCTGCCCCGGGCCAGGCGACGATCAGGTCGGGCTCGTAGGCCTTGCCGCACATCACGTAGTAGCCGGCGCCGTAGGCCTTGCGGACGACCACGGTCACCTTCGGCACGGTGGCGCGGCTGACCGCGTAGAGCATCTTCGCGCAGTGGCGGATGATCCCGGCGTGCTCGACCTTCGAGCCGACCATGAACCCGGGCACGTCCTGGAGGAAGACGAGCGGGATGTTGAAGGCGTCGCAGAGGTTGACGAAGCGCGCCGCCTTGTCGGCGGAGTCGTTCTCCAGGATGCCGCCGAGCTGCTTGGGCTGGTTGGCGACGATCCCGGCCGGCTGACCGCCGAAGCGGGCGAAGCAGGTGATCACGTTCTTCGCGAACTTCGGCTTCAGGTCGAACCAGTCGCCGTCGTCGACGATCTCGCGGATCACGTCGTACATGTCGTACGGCTGCCGCGGGGACTCCGGCACGATCTCCATCAGCTTCTCGGACATGCGGTCCTCGAGGTCGCCGGTCTCCAGGACCGGCGGCTTCTCGTCGCAGTTGGCCGGGAAGAAGGAGAGGTACTTCCTGACGGCGGCGATGCACTCCTCGTCGTCCTTGACCTCGAGGTCCCCCACGCCCGACTTGCGGCAGTGGACCTTGGCGCCGCCGAGGTCCTCCATCGAGACCTCCTCGCCGGTCACGGCTTTGGTCAGGTGCGGGCCGGCGAGCGCCATCGCGCCCTGGCCGGAGACCATCGGCACGAAGTCGGAGAGCCCCGGGATGTA
>DASZDI010000201.1:0-7326 GCA_035942135.1 Solirubrobacterales bacterium
CCTGATGGGAGAGATCCGCGAGCGCGTCGAGCGTGACGAGCGCACGCTGGTGACGACGCTGACGAAGAAGATGAGCGAGGACCTGACCGACTACCTGCTCGAGATGGGCTTCAAGGTCCGCTACCTGCACTCCGAGGTGGACACGCTCGAGCGGATCCAGATCATCCGCGACCTGCGCCTGGGCGAATACGACGTCCTCGTCGGCGTCAACCTCCTGCGCGAGGGGCTCGACCTGCCCGAGGTCTCCCTGGTCGCGATCCTCGACGCCGACAAGGAGGGCTTCCTGCGCGGCGAGACCAGCCTCGTGCAGACGATCGGCCGCGCCGCCCGCAACGTCAACGGGCGGGTGGTGATGTACGCCGACAGGGAGACCGACGCGATGCGGGCGGCGATGCGGGAGACCGACCGCCGCCGCGAGATCCAGCTCGCCTACAACAAGGAGCACGGGATCACCCCGGAGACCGTCCGCAAAGGCATCTCCGAGATGGCCGAGTTCCTGGCGATGGAGGACCGGGCGCCGCGCAAGCGCCGCCGCAAGCGGGCCGAGGACTTCGCCTCGCCGGAGGAGCTGGAGAAGACGATCGTCGCCCTCGAGGAGGAGATGCTGGCCGCCGCCGACGACCTCCGTTTCGAGGAGGCGGGACGGATCCGCGACGAGCTGCGCGAGCTGCGCCGCGACCTCGACGGGATGACCGCGGGGACCTGAGTCGCGGAACTTGTCACCCGGGCCGTCCCACAAAGGGCTTGGCTCCGCGGCAGGCACGAATAAGCTCGAAAAGTGTCCATTCCGGTCAACGAAGAAACTTTCGACCAGGAAGTACTGGAGCGTTCATATGACGTTCCCGTGGTGGTCGACTTCTGGGCCGACTGGTGCGGGCCCTGCAAGACCCTGAGCCCGGCCCTGGAGAAGGCCGAGGCAGCCCGCGGGGGCAGGGTGATCCTCGCCAAGGTCGACGTCGAGGCCGACCCGCGCCTGGCCGCGCTCTTCAAAGTCCAGGGGATCCCGGCGGTGAAGGCCTTCCGCGACGGCAAGGTGGTCGACGAATTCGTCGGCGCCCTGCCGCCGGCCCGGGTCGAAGCGTTCTTCGACTCGCTGCTCCCCTCGCGGGCGGACGAACTGCTCGCCGCCGGCGACGAGCTCTCGCTGCGGGAGGCGGCGGAGCTGGAGCCGCGCCGGACCGACGTCGCCGTCGCCCTGGCCAAGGCCCGGCTCGAGCGCGGGGCGCAGGACGAGGCGCTGGAGGCGGTGAGCGGCCACGAAGGCGACTTCGCCGCCGAAGGGATCGCCGCCCGCGTCCGCCTCGCCAAGGCCGGCATCTGCGTCGAGGCCTTCGAGTCCCTCGACCAGGGCGACCCCGACGCGGCCCTGGATGCGCTGCTCGCGGAGCTGGAGGGAGCGCCGAGCGGGGGAGAGGCGACGCAGAACGGAGACCTGACCCCGGCGGAGCTCCGCGACCTCCTGCGCCGCGCGATCGTCGGCATCCTCAGCGAAGCCGACCCCGCCGACCCCGCCTCCCGCGCCTACCGCCGCCGCCTCGCGGCGGCGCTGGACTGAGGGCGGTCCGGCGCCTGAACGTACTTTCTCCCGCATAGCGGGAAGAACTACGTCCGCGCCTCCGCCCGGCGCTGACGCCGGCGTTGTTCGAGCAGGGACCTGAGGCGATCTCCGACTTCCCGAGGCCGCTGTTCGATGCGTCGGGCCGAGATCCGGATGGCGAAGATGCCGGCCAGGGCCATCTCCTCCATCCGCACCCGGTCGTCCTCGAACGCCTTTCGGCCCCCGTGCGTCTCCCAGCCGTCGACTTCGACCGCGAATCGCTCTGCCTCCCAGTAGGCGTCGATCTCGAACCTCTCGACCCAGGTGTTGAGAGCGGGCGTCGGCAGCCCGGCTCTTTTCACCAGATCGAGGAGCAGGAGCTCTGACTTCGCCCGGTCGAAGACAGGGGCCCGATAGAGGGCGAGCGCCGTCTGCAGCGCCGGCGAGCCGGGGGCGCCTCGTTGTTGCCCGAGCAGCGCGTCGATTTCGGGCAGGTCGAGGCGTTCCAGTCGCTTCGCCCGGTCGATGCAGTGGCTCAGCAGCCTGGGCTTGCTCGTCGCCGCGAGGTCGAGCAGCGTTCGCGCCGGCGAGGTCACGGTTACTCCCTCCCTCCTGCTCCACTCTTCTTCGAGCAGGCTGGGGCGGTGGCGGACGTGGATCCCCTCGCGCCGCTTGCCGCGAGCGGGAACCGTTACTTCGACGGTCGCAGGAGACCACGAGAGGAAGCCCCACAGCCAGCCGGCCGATCGATGGCTGAGCGCGGCGTCGCTTCCACAGGCGAGAACGGCCGCCAGGCAGTGACCGTGCCGCGACAGCTTCCGTCGCCCGACTGCATACACGCCCCGGTGGACCCGGTGGAGGCGGCCCGCTCCACGGGCCCGGCCGATTGCGCTGCTCGAGAACCCGAGCTCCTGCAGCTGCCTGCTCGTCACCACCCCGTATTGCCCATCCGCCAGGAGCGTCAGCTCGTGGTGTGAACGCATTTCTTCCCGCATACCGGGAATAAGGGCGTTCGGTGGTCCGATTCTCCCCCCGGGAACATCTGTTCGTCTGCGTAGAATCGACGTAAGTGGCTGCCTCTGAGCGAATCGTCATCTCCGGCGCCCGGGAGCACAACCTCAAGGACATCGACGTCGAGCTGCCCCGGGACGCGCTGATCGTGATCACCGGCCTCTCCGGGTCCGGCAAGTCGAGCCTTGCCTTCGACACGATCTACGCCGAGGGGCAGCGCCGGTACGTGGAGTCGCTCTCCGCCTACGCGCGCCAGTTCCTCGGGCTGATGGAGAAGCCCGACGTCGACTCGAGCGAGGGGCTCTCGCCGGCGATCTCGATCGACCAGAAGACGACCTCGCGCAACCCGCGCTCGACGGTCGGCACCGTGACCGAGATCTACGACTACCTGCGCCTGCTCTGGGCGCGGATCGGGGTTCCGCACTGCCCCGAGTGCGGCGAGGAGATCACCGGCCAGACCCAGGAGCAGATCGTCGACCGGCTGATGACGATGGCCGACGGGACGAAGTTCATGGTGATGGCGCCGGTCGTCCGCGGCCGCAAAGGCGAGTACGGGAAATTGCTCGACCAGATGCGGCTCGAGGGCTACTCGCGGGCCAAGGTCAACGGCGAGCTGCGGCGCCTCGACGAGGAGATCGTGCTCGACAAGAAGTACAAACACGACGTCTCGATCGTCGTCGACAGGCTGGTGATGAAATCGGAGCTGCGACGCCGGCTCTCGGAGTCGGTCGAAGCCGCGGCGGGCCTCGCCGCGGGCCTGATCGAAGTCGAGATCGTCGACGCGCCCAAGCCCGCCGGCGGCGGAAGCGAAGCTGAGCACGCCGGCGGAATCATGTTGTTCTCCGAGCAGTTCGCCTGCCTCAACTGCGGCACCTCGATCCCCGAGCTGGAGCCGCGGATCTTCTCCTTCAACTCACCCCACGGCGCCTGCGACCGCTGCCACGGGCTCGGCTTCCAGCGGGTGATCGACCCGGAGCTGGTCGTCCCCGACCCGACCCTGTCGCTGGCCGAGGGGGCGCTGCAGCCCTGGAACCGCGGCGTCACCGCTTACTGGCGGCGGCTGATCGCCGCCGTCGCCGAGGCCTACGGGGTCGACGCCGAGAAGCCCTGGTCGCAGCTGAAGAAGGAGGAGAAGGAGGTCTTCCTCTACGGCACCGGCAGCGAGCGCCACCACGTCTCCTACACCAACCGCTTCGGCCGCCGCCGCTCCTACAAGGTGCGCTTCGAGGGGATCGTCAACCACCTGCAGCGCCGCTACGAGGAGACCGACTCGGAGACCAACCGCGAGCGGATCGAGGGCTACATGGCCGAGCAGCCGTGCCCGGCCTGCAAGGGCGCCCGGCTGAGGCCGGAGAGCCTCGCGGTCAAGGTCGGCGGGCTCAGCATCGCCGAGTACAGCGACCTCTCCGCCCATGCCGCGTCGGAGTGGATCCGCGGCCTCGAGATGACCGCGACCGAGCGGGCGATCGCGCGGCTGATCGTGCGCGAGATCACCGAGCGGCTCTCCTTCCTCGAGAACGTCGGGATCGGCTACCTCTCGCTGGCCCGCTCGGCCCGCACCCTCTCCGGCGGCGAGGCGCAGCGGATCCGGCTGGCGACCCAGATCGGCTCGCACCTGGTCGGGGTGATGTACGTGCTCGACGAGCCCTCGATCGGGCTCCGCCAGCGCGCCAACGAGAAGCTGATCGCGACCCTCGACCGGCTGCGCGACCTCGGCAACACGGTGATCGTCGTCGAGCACGACGAGGGGACGATGATGGCGGCCGACCACCTCGTCGACCTCGGCCCCGGCGCCGGCGAACACGGCGGCCACGTGATCGCCGCCGGGACGCCGAAGCAGGTGGCGAAGAACTCGGCCTCGCTGACCGGGCAGTACCTCTCCGGCAAGCGCAAGATCGAGGTGCCGGAGGAGCGGCGCAAGCCCGCCGGGGCGCTGCTGGTCCGCGGCGCCCGCGAACACAACCTCAAGGACGTCGACGTGACGATCCCGCTCGGCGTCTTCTGCTGCGTCACCGGCGTCTCCGGCTCGGGCAAGTCGACCCTGGTCAACGAGACCCTGCACCACGCGGTCGCCAACCGGCTCCACCAGGCGAAGCTGCGGCCCGGCTCCCACGACGGCATCGACGGGCTCAGCCAGATCGACAAGATCATCAACATCGACCAGTCGCCGATCGGCCGCACGCCGCGCTCCAACCCGGCCACCTACACCGGCGTCTTCGACCACATCCGTCAGCTCTTCACCCAGACCCAGGAGTCGCGGGCGCGCGGCTACAAGCCGGGCCGCTTCAGCTTCAACGTCAAGGGCGGCCGTTGCGAGGTCTGCAAAGGCGACGGCCAGATCAAGATCGAGATGCACTTCCTGCCCGACGTCTACGTCCCCTGCGAGCAGTGCCACGGCAAGCGCTACAACCGCGAGACGCTGGAGGTCCGCTTCAAGGGCAAGAGCATCGCCGACGTGCTGGAGATGTCGGTCGAGGAGGCGGTCGTCTTCTTCGAGAACGTGCCGAAGATCGCCCGCCGGCTGCGCACCCTGCACGACGTCGGCCTCGACTACATCCGCCTCGGCCAGCCGGCGACGACGCTCTCCGGTGGCGAGGCGCAGCGGATCAAGCTCGCCACCGAGCTCTCCAAAGTCGCCACCGGCGACACCCTCTACATCCTCGACGAGCCGACGACCGGCCTCCACTTCGCCGACGTCCAGCGCCTGCTCGACGTGCTCGGCCGCCTCGTCGACGCCGGCAACAGCGTCGTCGTGATCGAGCACAACCTCGACGTGATCAAGACCGCCGACTGGCTGGTCGACCTCGGCCCGGAGGGCGGCGAAGGCGGCGGTGAGATCGTCGCCACCGGCACCCCCGAGGAGGTCGCCGCGGTCGCGGGCTCCTACACCGGCAGCTTCCTCGCCGAGCTGGTCGTGCCGGCGAAGCCGAAACGGCGCCGCGCCGCCAAGCGCGAACCGGTCGCCGCCTAGTTCGCGGCGCTCTCCGCCGCGCTCTTCAGCACCGTCTTCACGTTCTCGCGGTGGACGCGCTCGTAGGGCTTAAACCAGCGCAGGTCGCCGGCCTCCAGTTGCGGCGCCAGCAGCTCGCGCAGGGGCAGGTCGCGCAGCTCCGGCTCGGCGGGCATCCGCTGCAGGAGGCGGATGTAGTCCTGGGTGGCGCCGATGATCCCGGGGCTGTAGCCGCCCTTGGCGATTACCTCGGGGTCGCCGTGGCTGGGGATCACCGCCGCGGGGTCGAGCGCGAGCAGGCGGTCGAGGTCGCGCAGGTGGGCGTCGAAGTGGGTCGGCTCCTCGACGTAGGTGACCGTGTCCTCGACCGTGTCGCCCGCCAGCAGCAGCCGCGCCGCCGGATCCCAGAGGACGGCGGCGTCGTCGCTGTGGACGTCGACGTGGATCGCTTCCAGCCGCCGCTCGCCGACCCGCAGCTCGGTCCGCTCCTCGAAGGCGCGGGTGGGAGGGACCAGCGGGCAGACCCCGGGCGGCCCCTCGTGCCTGCCCTCTTCGATCGCCTCCCGGTGCTCGGCAAGCAGCTCGGCGGTGCGGGCGGTGGCGAGGATCTCGCAGTCGCGGAAGGCGGTGTTGCCCGCGACGTGATCCAGGTGCCAGTGGCTGAGCAGGACCGTGAACCGCCGCGCGCCCTCGGCTTCGAGCGCGGCGCGGACCTGGCGGCCGTGTTCGGGCGTGGTGTGGGTGTCGTAGACGAGCGCCTCGTCGCCCTCGACGAAGGCGAAGCTCGCGGTCCCGAGGCTGAGGCCGCCCTCGTCGATCCAGTTCGGCCGCGGCGCGAAGCGGTAGCCCTCGACCCGGCCGTCGTAGAAGGCGAGCAGCCCTGGGGCGGGGCGGAGGACCCGCAGCCGCGTCGCCGCTGCCTCGTTGGGGCGGGCGGGCATCGGCTCAGCGGGCGACGAGAAGCGAGGCGCCGACCGCCCCGCCGAGGTCGCCGAGCGCGGCGACCCGCAGCGCCGGCGGGCGTTCGTCGGCGAAGAGGTGCTTGCCCATCTCCTCGGCCAGCGGCCCCGTCAGGCGCTCGCCGAAGCGGATGCCGAGCCCGCCGCCGAGGATCACCGCTTCGGGGTCGAGCAGGTTGACGGCGGAGGCGATGCCGGTCCCGAGCGCCTCGACCGCCCGCTCGATCAGCTCCTCGGCGAGCTCGTCCTCGTGGTCGAGCGCGCGCTCCCAGATGCCGCTGGTCAGGCGCGGTTTGCCGTGCTTCTCCATCAGCTTGAAGAGGTCGGTCTTCTCGCCGTCCTCGTGGCGTCGCTGCGCCTCGGCTTCCATCGCCTTGCGGCCCGCGTAGGCCTCGAGGCAGCCCCTGCGCCCGCAGGGGCACTCGGCGCCACCGCGCTTGACGACCATGTGTCCGATCTCGCCCGCCGCGCCGCGACCCAGCCACGGCCTGCCGTCGAGGACGAGGCCGCCGCCGACGCCGGTCCCCCAGAAGACGCCGATCAGGCTCTTGAACTCGCGGCCGGCGCCGAGCTGGAACTCGGCTTCGGTCGCGACCTGGACGTCGTTGCCGATCCGCACCTCGGTCCCGAGCGCCTGCTTCAGCGCCTCGGCGAGCGGGAAGCTGCCCTCCCAGCCGGGGAGGTTGCGCGCCGCGGAGACGATGCCCGTCTCCTCGTTCGCATCGCCGGGAGAGCCGACCCCGACCCCGACGAGCGCCGCCGTCTCGACGCCGGCCTGCTGCGCGGCCTCGCGCAGAGACTCGGCCATCGCCGCGGCGACGTCCTCCGGCCCGCCGCTGGTCGGCGTCGGCCGTCGCGCCTGCCCGACC
>DASZDI010000202.1:0-4593 GCA_035942135.1 Solirubrobacterales bacterium
GCTGGTGCCGGGCTCGGGCCCGCTCGTCGGCTCGGCGGGGGCCGCGTCCGGGCCGCCGTCACCGGGGCCGCCGCCCCGCCGTCGCCTCAGCAGCAGCCAGCCGCCGATCGCCACGGCCGCGAGCAGGACCAGGTAGTCGAGGTAGTGCAGGTGGTCGCGCCACTCCTCCCAGTTGTGGCCGACGCTCTTGCCGATCAGCGCCAGCATCAGCACCCAGGGGATGCAGCCGAGCGCGGTCAGGACGGTGAAGCGCCAGAACGGCATCTTCGCGACGCCGGCCGGGAGTGAGATGAAGGTGCGGATGATCGGCAGCATCCGCGAGAAGAAGACGGTCGCGTCGCCGTAGCGCTCGAACCAGTCGTCGGCCCATCTCAGGTACTTCGGCGGCAGGTGGATCAGCTTGTTTTTCTCGAGCAGGTCGACCCGGCCGAGGTAGCCGACCCCCCAGGCGATCCAGGAGCCGACCAGGTTGCCGAGGACCCCCGCGGCGACGACGCCGAAGAGGCTGAGGTCGCCCGCCGCGACGCTGGCGCCGGCGAAGAGCATGATCGCCTCGCTCGGGACCGGCAGGCAGGCGGACTCGAGCAGCATCAGCACGAACACCGCGGGCAGCCCGGTGCTGCTGATGAAGTCGGTCCCCGCGTTGACGATCGGGTCGAGGAAGAAGTCGGTGACGCTGGCGAAAGGCAGGATCGGCATCGTTGAAGGCGGCATATTAGGGATGGGGCTAGGCAGCAACTAAACTCGGCTGTTCATGCGCCGGTTGAACCACCCCGTCTACCGCAACCGGGTTTTACAGCTTGCGGCCGACGCGCTGCTCGTCGCCCTGGCCTATTTCCTCGCCTTCCAGCTGCGCTTCCTCGACCAGCCGAACGGGTGGCCGCCGCGCTACGAGACCCTCTTCGTCCAGTCGGTCGGCTTCGTCGTCGTCGGCAAGCTGATCGTCTTCGCCGCCTTCGGGCTCTACCAGAAGTGGTGGCGCTACGTCAGCGGCCGCGACTTCGTGCTGATCCTCCGCGCCGTCGCCGTCGCCAGCGCCCTGCTGGTCGTCGCCTTCGCCGTCGCCCAGCCCTTCGAGCACACGCTGCCGCGCTCGGTCGAGGTGATGGACTTCATCCTGACGATGCTGCTGATCGCCGGCGCCCGGCTGGCGGTGCGGCTGATCGTCGAGCGCCCGAGCCGCGGCGCCCGCATGCCGAAGCACGAGGTGCTGGTCGTCGGCGCCGGCTCCGGCGGCCAGATGGTGGTCCGCGAGCTGCAGCTCAACCCCGCCCTCGGCGCCACCGCGATCGGCTTCGTCGACGACGACCCGCGCAAGCGGGGGATGCGGATGCTGGGGCTGAAGGTGCTCGGCTCGACGAAGCAGATCGAGAAGATCCTCGACGAGACCAAACCGAACGAGGTGGTGATCGCGATCCCCTCGGCGCCGGGCACCTTGCGCGGCCGCATCGTCTCCGCCTGCCGCGACCGCGAGGTCCGCGTCCGCACCCTGCCGACCGTCTTCGAGCTGCTGCGCGGCGGCGTTCAGCTCAACAAACAGCTACGCGAGGTCCAGGTCGAGGACGTGCTCGGCCGCGAGCCGATCGTCCGCGAGCTCGACCGGGTCGGCGCCTACCTGCGCGACCGCATCGTCCTCGTCACCGGCGCCGGCGGCTCGATCGGCTCCGAGCTCTGCCGCCAGATCGCCCAGGTCAAGCCGCGCCTGCTGGTGATGCTCGACCACGCCGAGGACAACCTCTTCCAGATCGACCGCGAGATGGTCGAAGAGCGCCACTTCCCCAGCTGCGAGGCGGTGCTCGCCGACTGCAAGGAGCCGCACCGGATGCTGGAGGTGATGCAGCGCTTCAAACCGGAGATCGTCTTCCACGCCGCCGCCTACAAGCACGTGCCGCTGATGGAGGCCAACCCGCTCGAGGCGGTCCGCAACAACGCGATCGCCACCCGGGTCACCGCCGAGACCGCCGCCGCCTCCAAATGCGAGCGCTTCGTCCTCATCTCCACCGACAAGGCGGTCAACCCGAAGACGGTGATGGGCGCCTCGAAGGCGATGGCCGAGTGGATCGTCGAGGCCGCCGGGCACAAGTACCCGGAGACCCGCTTCGCCTCGGTCCGCTTCGGCAACGTCCTCGCCTCCTCCGGCAGCGTCGTGCCGATCTTCCGCAGCCAGATCGAGCGCGGCGGCCCGGTCACGGTCACCCACCCCGACATGACCCGCTACTTCATGACGATCCCGGAGGCGGTCCAGCTGGTGATCCGCGCCGGCGACATCGGCGCCGGCAAAGGCGAGGTCTTCGTCCTCGACATGGGCGAGCCGGTGAAGATCGTCGACCTCGCCCACAACATGATCCGGCTCGCCGGCTACGAGCCCGAGACCGACATCGCGATCGAGTTCACCGGCCCCCGCCCCGGCGAGAAGCTGCACGAGACCCTTTTCGGCGACGTCGAGGAGCCGCAGCCGACCGCGGCCCGGCGGATCAACCGGGCGGTGCGCAGGGCCCCGATCGACCAGGACTGGGTCGAGTCGACCCTGAATTCGCTGGAACACCTGGTTCTGGCCGGGGACGAGGCTAATTTGGCGGAGCGAGTGGTCGAGTTGATCGCGGCGCCGGGCGGCGACGCGGCGGCGGTCGGCTCCGACAAATAACCTCTCGCAGCCACTTTGGTCCGGGTTATCGAACAAATCGGCGCCTTCGCCGGCCTGGCCGCTTTCCTCGGCCTCGCCGTCCTCGCGCTTCTCTCGTTCACGCATGGACGGGACATCCGCCGCCTGCGCGACTGGGCGGGGTCGGCCCCTGAGCGCGACTCCGAGCGCAAGGAGCAGACCTCGACGATCGCCGCGCAGCGGGCCGAGGAGCTGCGGGCGCTGGAGGAGGCGCGCACGGAGGAACACCGCGCCGTTGCCGATCGCGAGCAGCGCCGCCAGCGCCGCGAGTCCGGCCTGCCGGAGCGGACCCGCGGCGAGCGGCTGCGCGGCCGCTTCTCGGGGATCGGCGAGACGGCCTCCCGCCCCAGCTCGCTGATCGCGCTCTTCGTCGTCGTCCTGGCGATCGTCGGCGCCGCTGCCTACTTCCTCGTCGGCGGCTCCGACGACGGCTCCGGCGGCCCCAAGGCCAAACAGGCGGCGGCGAAGGTGAAGCCGGCCGAAATCGAGGTGACCGTCCTCAACGGCACCGCCGTGCCCGGCCTCGCCGCCAGCTTCGGCGACAAGGTCGAGGGCAAGGGCTTCCAGCTCGGCGCCGTCACCAACAGCAGCTCCAGCTTCGCCGAGAGCGTGGTCATGTTCAAGCCCGGCCACAAGCCGGAAGCGCGCAAGGTGGCGAAGCTGATGAGCATCGCCAAGACGCAGCCGATGACCGGCGAAATCCAATCCGTCTCGGCCGGAGCCGACGTCGCCGTGATCGTCGGCGAGGACAATGCCGAAGCGATGGAATGAGGCCCGCGCCGCCGCGCTGGTCTTCGCGCTCCTCGTCCTCGCCACGGGAGCCGCCTTCGCCTACGCCCAGCGCGTCAAGCGCGACCCCCTCGTCCTCGACCGCGTCAGCTTCGTCGGCGCTCCCCACAACAAGGGCACGCGCCTGGTCCACAGCTTCACCCCCAACCGCGACTGCCGCCATGACCTGATGCGGATCCGCTTCCGCGTCACCGAGTCCCACGACGCCACCGTGCAGATCGTCAAGCCGGGCGGCCGCGTCGTCGTCACCCTCGCCCGCGACCGCTCCCTCAAGCGCTACCGCTTCCACACCTTCTACTGGGACGGGCGGCAGCGCGGCGGCGGCACGGCCCACCCCGGCCGCTACAAGCTGCGGGTCAGGCTCGGCTCCGCGCGGACCTTGGTAACGCCCGGGACGATCCGCCTGCACCCGGCGCCGAAGCAGGCGAAGTCGCGCTGCGCGACGGCGGGCGGCCACGGCGGGCTGCTCGCATCCGAGTCCGAGCACAGCCCGCTGGGTCGAGAATCGGATGCGAGCGGCGAGGGACCCTCCGCGGGGTCGAAGCCTTGAGCCAGGTGCTCGCGAGCGCCGGGCTGATCGTCGCCGCAGCGGCCAGCGCCGCCGCGATCCTGCTGCCGCCGGGCCGCCCCCGCGCCCTGGCGATGGTGCTGGCGATGGCCCTCTCCCCGGTCCTGATCCTCGGCGACCAGTGGCACACCGCCCAGATCGTCGACCTCCGCCACGACGAGGGTCGGATCGCGGCGCTGCTGCCGATCGCCGCCTTCGTCATCGCCGCCCTCACCTACCTCTTCCGCCGTTGGCCGATCCTGCTGCCGCTGGCGATCCTCTTCGCGATCCCGTTCCGGGTGCCGCTCCACGCCGGCGGCGACACCGCCAACCTGCTCGTCCCCCTCTACCTGGTGATCGCGGCGGCGGTCGTCGCCACCCTCCTGCGCGACTGGTCCGACCCGCCCGAGGCCCACCCTCCCCGCCCGCTGGCCTGGCTGGTCGCGGCCGCCGTCGTCCTCTACGCGCTGCAGGCGCTCTACTCGGAGGACTTCTCGCAGGGGCTGCAGAACGTCTGCTTCTTCTTCGTCCCCTTCACCGTCGCCTACCGGCTGCTGCGCGAGGTCGAGTGGGACCGCCGGCTGCTGCGCGGGGC
>DASZDI010000203.1:0-3752 GCA_035942135.1 Solirubrobacterales bacterium
GCTACGTTCGGCTTCAGGTTGGGCTTGCTTCGGGGCGTTCCGTGGCTCCGTTCGGGATCAGGCGGGGCTCGCCGCGCTCGGGGAAGGGGAGTTCGACGACGTCGAAGTCTTTGGGGGCGATCGTCGGCTCGAAGACCTCCCGCGCCTCCTCGATCACCTTGCCGACGTGGTAGCGGGAGGAGATGTGGACGAGGGCGAGCATCTTCACGTGGGCCTCGGCGGCGACGGCGGCGGCCTGACCGACGGTCGAGTGCCCGGTTTCGGCGGCCCGCTGCACCTCCTCCTCGGCGAAGCTGGCGTCGTGGACGAGCAGGTCGGCGTCGGCGGCCTCGGAGACCGTCGCCGGGCTCGGCGCGGTGTCGCCGGTGATGACGAGGGTGCGGCCCGGACGGCTCGGCCCCATCACCCGGTCCGGCGTCACCATCCCGGCTTCGCCTTCGACCTCTTCCCCCCGCTGCAGCGCCGCGTACCCGGGGCCTTCGGGCACGCCCGCGGCAGCCGCGGCGGCGGGGTCGAAGCGGCCGGGCCGGTCGGCCTCGACCAGGGCGTAGCCGTTGGCGCGAGCGCTGTGAGCGGCTTCGAATGCCCGCGTCTCGTAGCCGTCGTGCGCAACGGCCTCCCCCGGCTGGAGCTCGATCAGGTCGAGCGTGAACCCGAGCCGCCCGATCAGCGGCCCGAAGACCTGGAACAGCTCCGAGAGCCCCGGCGGCCCGTAGACCTTCAGCGGCACCCGCCGGTCGGTCAGGTCATAGGTCTTCAGCAGCCCCGGTATCCCCAGCACGTGGTCGGCATGGAAATGCGTCAGGTAGATCTCGTCCACCTGGACCAGCCCCAGCGCCCGCTGCATCTGCCGCTGCGTCCCTTCCCCGCAGTCGAACAGCAACCGCACTCCCCCCCGCGTCACCAACACGCTCGCCGTCGAGCGCCGCGCCGAGGGCACCGAGCCGCCGGTTCCGAGAAAAGTGACCGCCAGATCCATCGGCGGCGAGCCTACGCGAGAAATCGAGCCTGCGTTTTGCCCCCTCCACGGTGGTCAATCGCAAGTTCGTTTACGGCTAAGCTGCGAGCTGAGCGCCCGTAGCTCAGCTGGATAGAGCGCTTCCCTCCGGAGGAAGAGGTCGCAGGTTCGAATCCTGCCGGGCGCGTCGAGTGCTGCTCAGGCGCCGGCGGCCTTGAAGCGGCCTCGCCACTCCTCGCGGTCGAACTCGGCGGGCTCGGTTTCGGCGAGGAAGCGTTCGAGGACGGCGATGAAGCGGCCCGGGCGCTCCATCTGCGGGACGTGGCCGGTGTCCTCGAAGACCTCGAGGTGGCTGCTGGGGAGCTGGGCGTGGGCCTCGCGGGCGTGGTCGACGGGGATGATCGGGTCGTTCTCGCCCCAGACGATCAGCAGCGGCAGCGTCTCGGCGAGGTAGAGCTTGTCGAGGGCGGCGACGCGCTGGCCCTCCATGCCGACGACGGAGCGCAGGGTGGCGACGAAGGCCTTGCGACGGGCGGGGTCGGTGAGGGTGGCGTAGCCGCGCGTCACTTCCGCCAGGTCGGCGTTGGGACGCAGCCCGACGAAGCCGAGGCCGCGGCCGATCGCCGAGCCGATCCGGCTTCCCACCCCCGCCGTGGCGGAGATGAACAGCTCGGCACCGGGAAGCGCCGCCGCCCGCAGGATCGGGCTGACGTCCGGGCCGAGGCCGCCGCTGGAAACCAGGACCAGGCGCTCGACCATCTCCGGGTACTGGTAGGTGAACTGCATCGCGACCCCGCCGCCGAGCGAGTGGCCGACCAGGGTCGCCCGCTCGTGGCCGAGGGTCAGCATCAGGTCGCGCAGGGCGCTGGCGAGGCTGCCGAGCGAGTAGTCGCCGCTGCCGGGGGCCGAGGAGCCGTGGCCGGGGAAATCGGGGGCGATCACGGTGTGGTTGATCGCCAGCGGCTCGATCACCGATTCCCAGTTGGCGCAGGTGCCCGCCATCCCGTGGATCAGCAGCAGGACGGGGCCGGAGCCCGCTTCGATGAAGTTCATCGGCCGGCCGTGGACCTCGACGGCCCGCGGCTTTGCCTCGGCGCTTTTCAGCTTCGTCACTTTGCTAGCCACGGGAGGACCGTACCCCCGAACCCGGTCGAGGTATCGCAAGCCGGCGAATTCGTGACGGATTCCAATACTGTCGCGTCCGATGAGCGACGCCCCCCAAGGCACCGGCTCGCGGGACGACCGCCCGCCCCGCGGCGCCCTGATCGTGATCGCGGTCGGCCTCGTCGCCTGCCTCGTCGCCGCCCTGGCCACGGTCGGCAAGGGCGAGGGCGAAGCCGCCAACCTGGAATGGGTGCAGAAGAAGGCGTTTGCGGACTCGCGGCCGGTCCCGATCGCCGGCGGCAAAGGCGAGATCGGCTTCGTCGACACGGGCATCTACGCCACCGGGACCAACGTCAGCGGCTACATGCTCTCCCGCGTCGGCTCCTCGCTGCGGGTCTCGGGCGGCTCCCCGATCGGCGGCGGCCGCGTCCTCTGCACGGTCACCGCCCGCAAAGGCACCGAAATCGCCCGCAGCTCCGGCGGCCTGAGGGCCACCTACCCCCGCTCCTCGGATGGCGGGATCTACAACCAGGAAGTGCCGGAAACGGTGCTGATCGACTTCAGCTCGCACGGCAACGAACTGGCCTCGCTCGAAGTCCCCGAGCGGCCGCAGCGCTTCACCACCGAACGCGGCGTCAAGCTCGAGTGGCCCGAATACAAGACTGGCACCGAGCGGCTCAAATACTTCATCGTCGGCAAGCCGAAGCAGGACCTCGTGCTCCCTTTCTTCACGGTCTGGAAAGGGACCGCCATCCCCGCGGCCGACATCGCCTGCACCCTGAAGACCAGCGCCGGCAGCACCACGGTCCGCACCAAGGCGGCGCTGGCCAAGGCCTCGCCGCCGATCGACGAAGAAGCCGAAGAGCTGAAAGCCGAAGAACGCGAAGAGCAGGAAGAAGCCGAGGAAGAGGGCGACGAGGGCTAGACGTCCAGCTGCTCCTGGGGCGCGACCAGCAGCTCCGGCCCCTCCGCCATCCCTTTGCCGACCTTGTTCAGCGCCGGGTTCGCGGGGTTCCCCGCCATCCGCGTCGCGTCGAGCGGGCCGCACAGCGCGATCGCGTCCTCGGCGCTGAGGCTCGGGTTCAGCCAGGCGGCCTCGGCCTCGGGGCCGGGCAGGATCGCCGGCATCCGGTCGTGGACCGGCGCCACCACCTTGTTCGGCGTCGTCGTCACCAGGGTGCAGGTGTAGAGCCAGCCGTCGTCGTAGCCGCGGTCGGGTGGGTCCTCCCACTCCTTGCGGGTGCAGAGGCCGGCGAAGGCGAAGGGCTCGCCGCCGTCGACGGTGAAGTGCCAGGGCTGGCGAGGCTGCTTCGGGTCCTCGGCCTTCATCCACTCGTAGAAGCCGTCGGCGACGATCAGGCAGCGGTGCCGGTACTTGTCGACGAGCGGCCCGTAGGCCCGGCTCTTCCTCAGGTTCTCTTTTTTGGCGTTGATCATCCGGTAGCCGACCTTGAGGTCCTTGGCCCAGCGCGGCACCAGCCCCCAGCGCATCAGCCGTGCCTCACGCTCCCCCCGCTCGGCCTCCTCGGGCTCGGGCGAGGCCCGGACGACGAGGATCTCCTGCGTCGGCGCGACGTTGAAGCGGCCGAGCCCCGGCGGCGCTTTTGCCTCACTCCCGTCCTTGGCACTCTCTTTCGCCGGCGCCCCCGCCCCACTTCGTTCCAGCGCTTTCTCCAGCTCGACCTGGAAG
>DASZDI010000204.1:0-5786 GCA_035942135.1 Solirubrobacterales bacterium
ATGTTGAGGAGCAGGGCCGGGCCGCCGCAGTCGGCGAGGATCGCCCGGCTCGCCTCGAAGCGGCGGCCGTCGGCGGCGAGGGCGGCCCGAGCGCGGCGCCCCCGCACCTCGATCCGCTCGATCGGCGTCTCGCAGAGGACCTCGCCGCCGCGGTCGCGCAGCCGCTCGACCAGCGCCCGGGTGATTTCCCCGGCGCCGCCTTCGGGCACCGGGTACCCGTGCTGCTGCCCGAGCCCGCAGAGCAGCCAGCCGAACATCCCGCCGCCGGCGCTGTCGGGGGTGAGGTCGGCGTGCAGCGCGTTGCCCGCGATCAGCCAGCCGGCGCCCTCGCCCCGGAACTCCTCCTCGGCCATCCGCCGCGCCGGCAGCAGCGAGAAGCGGACGAAGTCGGCGAGCCCGCGCGGGCCGAGCGTCGCCAGCATCCCCGCCCCGGGCCGGATCGGCGGCAGCGGCGTCAGCAGCGCCCCGACCAGGTGCGGGCCGACGCGGCGCCAGAGGCCGAAGAGGCGGCGCCAGGAGTCGCCGTCGCCGGGCGCGAAGGAGTCGAGCGAGGCGCAGGTCTCCTCCAGGTCCATCGAGAGCAGCGCGCAGCGGCCGTCGGGATGGGGATGCGCCACCACCCCGCGGGAGCTGAGCCAGTTGACCCCGTAGCGCTCCAGCTCCAGCGGGGCGATGTGGCGGGAGGCGAGGGTGAGGGGGTAGAAGGCGCTGTAGAGGTCGTGGACGAAGCCGGGCTCGGTGACTTCGCCGCTGCGGACGGCGCCGCCGGGCTCGGGCTGCTCCTCGCAGACGACCACCTTCCAGCCGTGGTCGGCGAGGTGGTTGGCGGCGATCAGCCCGTTCGGTCCCGCGCCGATGACGACGGCGTCTGCATGAGGCATCAGCCCCTTCCGATTACCCGCAGCATCCCGTCCCAAGCGCCGAGCGCCTTGACGGCGACGCTGGGCCGCCCGCCGAAGCCGCCGTCGGTCTCGCCGGAGCCCTTGCCGCTGCGCAGCGCGCCCTCGCCCGCGGGCCGGTCGCCCGCCGTGTGCTCGAGCCGGGCCAGCGTCTGCATCGCCCGCTTGGCGACGGCGCCGAAGTAGGTGTAGAAGAGGATCTGGCCGCGGGCGAAGCCGCCTGCGGTGAGCTCGTCGCGGGGGTGGCGGATGACGCTCAGCACCGCTTCGGCCACCGACTCCGGCGAGTAGATCGCCGGCTGCGGCGGTTCGGGCGGCAGCAGCCCGGTCGAGCTCTCGAGCTTGTCCCAGAGCGGGGTGTCGACGGCGCCGGGGTTGACCAGGGACAGCGTCACCGAGGAGCCGCTCTCCTCGAGCTCGATCCGGACGGTGTCGAGGAAGCCGACCAGCCCGTGCTTGGAGGTGGTGTAGGCGGACATGCCGGGCAGCGGCATCCGCGCCGCGATCGAGCCGACGGCGACGACGGCGCCGCGGGAGCGCTCGAGGTGGGGGAGCGCCGCGCGGATCGTGTTGACGGTGCCGCCGAGGACGGTCTCGACGGTCGCCTCGAAGTCCTCGGGCTCGGTCTCGACGAAGCGGCCGAAGGCGATCGCAGCAGCGGAGGTGACGACGACGTCGAGGCCGCCCAGCCCGGCGGCGGCCTTGTCGACGGCGGCGCCGAGCGCCTCGCGGTCGGTGACGTCGGCGGTGACGGTGACCGCCTCGGCCCCGTGCTCGGCGAGCTTGCGCTTGGCGGCGGCCAGGCCCAGCTCGTTGCGGGCCAGCAGCGCCACCTCGGCCCCCTCCCGCACCAGCGCTTCCGCGGTCGCGAGCCCGATGCCGCTGCTGCCGCCGGTGATCAGCACCCGCTGGTTCGCCGGCTCCCGCTCGGTGATCGGATCGCCCTCGGGCACCCCCTCGACCAGCCGCTTCAGCCGCCCGAGCGCCTCGGCGTTGCGGACCCGCAGGGCGGTGTCGGCGACGGGGTTGCCGACGAAGAGCGAGGTGAGCCGGTCGCCGGGCGTCTCCTCCATCCGCACCGCGGTCCCGCCCGCGCTCTCCTGCAGGTCGAGCGCGATCGTCGCCGTCCCCAGCGGCCGCGCCTTCGCCTTCAGCACCAGCCGGTTCGGCGGGTCGACCTCGACCACCTCGGTGTAGTCGCGGATGTTGACCGGCCCCGGCCCGACCTTGTGGTGGAAGCGGGAGCCGAGCCGGGGGAACTCCTCGTCGTAGTCGCGGATCGCGTCCGCCCCGACGACCCAGTCCGGGTAGCGCTCGGGATCGGCGAGGATCGCGAAGACCTGCTCCGGCGCGGCGTGGATGTGGACGCGGTTACGCGCCATTGCCGCCCTCCGCCAGGGCCATGACCCCGTCCTCGGCGCCGTCGCCGTCGCGGAAGAAGTCCCAGAGCTCGACCCGGTTGCCGGCGGGGTCGGAGAAGTAGACGGAGCGGTCGCCGCCGTCGTGCTCGATCGGCCCCTGCACCTCGACGCCGCGCGCCCGCAGGCCCTCGATCAGGGACTCGAGGCCGTCGCGGTCGACCGAGAGCGCGAAGTGGACGTGGCGACCGCCGCGGTCGGAGAACTCCTTCTCGCCCGGGGGCCAGATCCCGAGCCGGCAGTGCTCGCCCGCCGCCAGCCAGACCCGGTCGCCTTCTTCGAGCAGCGGCCGCAGCCCCAGCTCGCGGTAGAAGGACCGGAGGCGAGGGACATCGTCGGTCTCGAGGACCAGCTCGCAGATGCCGCTGAGGCTCATCTGTTCGTGTTTTCCCTTTTCACGATCTGTTCAAGCCTTTTCTTAACGAGGAGAGGAGCCGGGCGGTGATCGAGCTGGAGAGGCGCAGCTGCGCCTCCGGCCGCGGCGGCGCCAGGCGCTCGAGGTAGGAGCGGGCCTTCTCCGCCGCCTCCGGGACGAGGGGGGCGGCAAGCGCGGTCGCCGCCTCGGCCGCTTCGCGCACCACCCCCGGCGCGACGCTCAGCAGCAGCTCGAACTCCCGCTCCTCGTCTGCGGCCGCGACCCGCCCCGGCGGCTCCCAGGCGACCATGCAGGCGCCGTGGTCGGGCGCGGCGCAGATCAGCGCCCACTCGCGGGAGACCGGGTGGGAGCGGTCGATCGGCAGCTCGGCGGGCGCCGTGCGGGGCTTGCGCACCCGTTTGAAGTCGGCGAAGACGAAGGCGCTCTCGGCGCCCTGGGACAGCTCCGCCCAACGCGCCTCGCTCTGTCGGTAGAAGCGCTCGCGCTGGAAGGAGCCGATCAGCAGGGGGCGCTCGGCGCGGGCGGCGCTCTCCTCCTCGATCGCGTGGGCGAGCGGCGTCAGGTGTGACTTGCGGACCGTCATCGGCTGCAGGTCGGGACGGCGCTCGCGCAGGCGGGCGTAGAGGGAGGGGACGCCGGAGGGGGCGAGGCGGGCGCGCTCGATCGCGACCGGGAGGGCGATGCCCCGTTCCCGCTCGGCGACGACCCGCAGGAGCCGCTCGACTTCCTCGGCGGCATAGCGGCGGTGTCCGCTCGGCTCCCGCCGGGGTAGGGGAAAGCCGTAGCGGCGCTCCCACGCCCGCAGGGTCGCCTCGCCGAGGCCGGTGGCCCGGACCACGTCGCCGATGGGGAGAAGTCTTTCGTCAATCTTGGACAGAGGGTTCAGGTTTATCTATACATCGGACGGGCTACCCGGGGGAAGAGAAATCCAACCGAGGAGGCAGCAGAGATGTCAACCATCGAGGAGTCGATCGAGGTCAACGCCCCACTCCGCGCCGTCTACGACCAGTGGACGCAGTTCGAGGAGTTCCCCCGCTTCATGGACGGGGTCGAAGAGATCCGCCAGATCGACGACACCCACCTGCACTGGGTCGCCGAGCTCGGCGGCTCCCGCCACGAGTGGGACGCCGAGATCACCGAGCAGAAGCCCGACGAGCGGGTCGCCTGGCGCAACACCGACGGCAAGGACAACGCCGGCGTCGTCACCTTCCACCGCATCGACGACGACACCACCCGGATCATGGTCCAGATGGACTTCGTCCCGGAGGGGATCAAGGAGAAGATCGGGGACGCGCTGGGCGCCGCCGACCGCCGGGTCAAGGGCGACCTCGGGCGCTTCAAGGAGCTGGTCGAGGCGAACGGCGCGAGCGGCGGCTGGCGCGGCGAAGTGAAACGCCCCGACGAGGTCTAGTCGGGGCGCGGGGCGTAGCGCTTGTGGAGCATGAGGACGTTGCCGGCGGGGTCGGGGAAGAGGGCCATGTGGCAGACCCCGCTGTCGATCGTCTCGGCGAAGAACCGGACGCCCTTCTCCTCGAGCTCCGCGCGCGCCGCTTCGACGTCGTCGACGTGAAGGGCGATCGGGCTGCCGCTGGCTTCGAACTCCCGCCCGATCGCCGCCGCGTCCATCACCTGCAGGGTGAGGCTGCCGGTCTCGAACTCGCCGCCGGGCGTTTTCCCGTAGTCGACCGAGCGCTCCAACCCCAGCACCTCGCCGTAGAACTCGGCGGCGGCCGGGTAGTCGTCGACGAAGACGGTGACGAAGTCGACGCCCTCGACCTTCACGAGGCCCTCCCGGCGGCGCCGGCGATGTAGACCGCCTTCGCGTGCTTGACCTCGTCGAGCGGCTGGTGGGGGATCGCGTCGTGGTGGTGCCCGTACACGTCGAGGCACTCTAGCCCCGCCTTCTCCAGCGCCGCCACCACCTCGGCTTCCGGGAAGTGGCGCTCGCGGTGCAGCTCCGGCGGAATCGCCGGGCCCGCGGACTCGTCCAGCGGTTCGACCTCGAAGCTGGCCTCGGCGATCGAGCCTTCCTCGGCGTCGGGGCTGGTCAGCCCCTTCCAGATCAGCCGCCTCCCGTCGCGCTCCATCGCCACTTCTTCGGCGAAGAAGGTGCGGTAGGCCTCCATCGTGTTGAGGTCGAACATGATCAGGCCGTCGGGCGCGAGGTTGCGCCGCATCCCGCTCAGCGCCTGCTCCAGTTCCTCGGTGCCGAGCAGGTAGTTGATCGCGTCGTCGAGGCACCAGACGACGTCGAACTCGCCGAAGGCCGGCAGCTCGCGCATGTCGGCGACCGCCAGCGTCGCTTCCTCGCCCACCTTGCCGCGGGCGATCTCGACCATCGCCGGGGAGATGTCGCAGGCGGTCACCTCCCAGCCGCGCTTCAGCATCGGGATGAAGCTCTTGCCGGTCCCGCAGGCGACGTCGAGCAGGCGGTGGCCGGGAATGCCGTGCCGCTCGAGCTTCGGCAGCAGGTTGCCGAGCCAGAGCTCGTAGTTGTGGTGGGCGGTGAACTCGTCGTAGACAGGCGCGATCGCCTCATAGGCGATTTCTGCCCACTTCGGTCGGTTCTCCCCCGCAGTCATGGCCACGAGGAAGAGACCGCCGCAAGATCGGAACAGTTTCAGCAGTTAGAGCGACTATTTCGGTGTAGGTTCGTTTAATCAACACTCCGGTTCGCCATCGGCGCGGGAACGACGATGGCTGGGAGTGGGGCGAGGCACACAGGGTCTGTCTGCGAATGGCGTATCGCTACGCGAGCAATCCGAGCGAGGCCGAGGACATAGCTCAGGACGCCTTGCTCCGGGCCTGGCGTCGGCGCTCGACCCTGCGCGATTCCGACCGCCGCAACCAGTGGCTGGCGACGATCGTCCGCAACGAGGCCTTCCGCACCCACGCCCGCGTCCGACCAGATCCGACATCGACGATCGAGCTGCAGGAGGGGGCCGAGGACGAGCGGGTGCTGGCGACGGTGGAGCTCGCCGACCTCCACGCGGCGCTGGAGCGGCTCAGCGAGCGCGACCGCCGGCTGCTGGAGATGCGCTACGAGGAGGACCTGACCCAGTCGATGATCGCCAGGCGCCTCGGGATCCCGGA
>DASZDI010000205.1:0-2551 GCA_035942135.1 Solirubrobacterales bacterium
GAGCCGGCCAGCTCGGCCGCCACGGTGTTGTCGAGGGTCAGCTGCCTGCGCGCCAAGGCTCAGGCACCCAGCTTCTCTCGCACCGCGGCGCTGACCCGCTTGCCGTCGGCGCGGCCGCCGACCTTCGGCATCAGCGCCGACATCACCTGCCCCATCTGCCGCTGCTCGCTCGCCCCGGTCTCCTCGACCGCCGCCGCGACCAGCTCCGCCAGCTCCTCGTCGGAGAGCTGCTGCGGCAGGTAGGCCTCGATCAGCCCCGCCTCGAAGCGCTCGGCGGCTGCCTGGTCGGCGCGCCCCGCGCCCTCATAGGCCTCGGCCGCTTCGACCCGCTTCTTGCGCTCCCGCTGCAGCACCGCGACCTCGTCGCCATCGCCGAGCTTCGCGTCCTTCTGCAACACGTCGACGATCATCCGCAGCGCCCCCGCCCGCTCGCGGTCCCGCGCTTTCATCGCCGTCTTCACGTCGTCCTGCACCTGTTCGAGAACGCTCATCGGCTTAAGAGTAATCCGCGTCGTCGGGAGTCACGGCGAGGCCCTTGGAGACGAGGTCGGCGATGTCGGCGCTGACGAGGGTCCAGCCGTTGCTGGTCGCCGCCGCGACGTAGGACGCGTCGTAGGCGGTAAGCCCGTGTTCCCCCGCCACCGAGGTCGCCATGCCCATCAAGTCAGGATCTGCCGCCACCAGCGACTCACCGCTACAGCGCTTGACGATCAGCTCCGCCATGTAGCGCGCCTCTCGCGGATGACCTTTACGGACTCCGAGGGCATTCGCAACCTCGTACAGCGTCAAGTCCATTGCCGCCACAGGCCGATCGAAGTCAAAGACCAGAACCTTGGCCGACTCATGAAAGGGATCGCCCGCATCGGCAGCTCCGATCCACACGCTCGCATCGAGGAGCAACGTGCTCAACGGGAATTCCGATCTTCGCGGATGAGCTTCGCGGCATCGCCGCCGTAATTCCCGGTGGCGAGCTCGAGCAACCGCCTGATCTCAGCCCTGCGCTTCTCCTCGACCAGGTCGAGCTCCCGCTCCGCCAGGCTCTGAAGGAGGCCGCTCCGGGTCAGTCCTCGTTTCGTAGCGAGATCGTCGATCCGGTCCAGGAGATCCTGGGAAAGGGAGATCATCACCTTGGTCACAAGGCGAGGATATACGGTATTGCTGACAAGGGCTAAGGGCACAACCGCAGCCTGCCCCATCCGAGCGCACGCGTGGTGCGCATAACGTGCCAATTTGGTGCCGTTTTGCCGACGAATCTGAGACCTGACGATTTCGAAGGTCGCCCGCGAGCGTTGCCGGGGAGGGGCTTCGCCCGCCGAGGGGCCCGGCTCAGATCTCGACGTGCTCGATCTCGCCGAGCGGCATCTGCAGGAAGCGGGTGCCGACGGCGCGGAAGGCCTCGGCGTCGCCGGTGCAGAGGAAGTCGTAGGTCCCCTCGTTCCGCGACTCGCGAGCGAGGCCCGCTCCCTCCAGCGTGCGCTGGACGGCGGCGGCGACGGCGTGGCCGCCGCTGACGAGGCGGACGTCGCGGCCGAGGATGCGCTGCAGCATCGGCGCCACCAGCGGGTAGTGGGTGCAGCCGAGGATCAGGGTGTCGATCCCGGCCTCGCGGAGCGGGGTGCAGTAGGAGCGGGCCATCTCCATCGTGTCCTCGTCGAAGAGCGAGCCCTCCTGGATGAAGGGGGCGAGGTCGGGAGCCGCAACCTCGATCACGTCGAGGCTGCGTCCCTGCGCTTCCAGCGCCCGCCGGTAGGCGCCGCTCTCCACGGTGTTCGGAGTGGCCAGCACGCCGACCCGCTCGTTGGCGCTGATCGCCGCGGCGATCTCGGCCTGGGGCTCGACCACCGGCACCACCTCCACCCCGCGCTCGGCGGCGACTTCCCGCGCCACCTCCTGGCCGATCGAGGTCGCCGTGTTGCAGGCGATCACCAGCAGCTTGGCGCCGCGGTCGAGCAGCAGCGTCGCGATCCGGGCGATCCGCTCCCGCAACCGCTGCGGGTCCTTGTCGCCGTAGGGGAACATCGCCGTGTCGCCGAGGTAGAGGTAGTCCTCCTGCGGCAGCGCGACCAGGCACTCGTGCAGCACCGTCAGCCCACCCACCCCCGAATCGAACATCCCCACCGGCTGCGCCGGGTCGAGCTCTCGGGCCACGCCGGTCAGGGCGTCAGGGCTTGACGGTCATGAAGAAGATCGTCACGACCACGATCAACCCGGCCACCGAGCCCACAGTCCCTAGCCGCTGCGAGATCTCTTCGAACTCCGCGCTGAGCGTGTCGCCGGCTTTGAGATCTCGTTCCGCCAGCTCCTTCGCCCTCGCCGTCTGCGGCCTGAAGAACGCATGCTGCACCCCGAGCAGCGCGATGATCGCGACGAATCCAATCGTGATCCAGAACTCGCCATCCCAGTTGCCCTCGACCATCAGGTAGATGCCGGCAAGGAGCACGATGATCGAACCGGCGTTGACGAGGTACTTGTCGACCCTTTGGATTCCCTCTATCAACGCCGGCGTAGCAGCCGGATGTTTCGGCAGCACGGAGAACAAGATCCCGTACGC
>DASZDI010000206.1:0-2776 GCA_035942135.1 Solirubrobacterales bacterium
GGGTCGAGCACGTCGCCCTCGGCTCGGACTTCGACGGGGCGACGATCCCGGCGGAGTTGGGAGACGTCTCCGGCCTGCCCAGGGGCGTCGCGGCCCGCGAAGGCGTCGGGTTCGGCGCCGCGGAGATCGCCGCCGTCTGCCGGCACAACTGGCGCCGGGTGCTCGACGCCTGGTGGAGGTGATGACAACCGGCCGAGGTGAAAGGCTTGTGCCGACCACTATCCAAGGAGCCCACCACCTATGCGAGCCATGGCTTTTGTCTGGACTGTGATCCTCGTCGGCGGGATCGCCTACTTCTCGATCGTCGGCCTCAGCCACCACTGATGCGAGCGAAGGACTTCCTCAAAGAGAACTCGCTGTCGCTCTTCTTCCTGGCGATCTTCCTGCTGGCGCTGATCGGCCAGGCGATCGCCGGCCACAACCTCTACAACGAGGAAGCGGTCGCCCACAAAGAGAGCACGATCAGCCTCTGGCGCTACCTCAGCACCTCGAACTTCGGCAACGCGGTGATGGAGAACTGGCAGTCGGAGTACCTGCAGTTCGCGCTCTTCGCCCTCGCGACGGTCTGGCTCCTGCAGAAGGGGTCGCCGGAGTCCAAGGAGCTCGACAAGGCGGGCACCGAGTCCGACGAGGAGCAGAAGGTCGGCCGCCATGCCGACGAGGACTCGCCGCGCTGGGCCGCGGTCGGCGGCGTGCGGACCGCGATCTACTCCAACAGCCTGATGATCGCGATGTTCCTGGTCTTCTTCGCCTCCTGGTTCGCCCAGTCGGCCACCGGCTGGACCGACTTCAACCAGGAGCAGCACGACCACGGCGACCCTCGGGTCTCCTGGTGGAGCTACGTCGGCAGCTCCCGGTTCTGGGAGGCGACGCTGCAGAACTGGCAGTCGGAGTTCCTCGCCGTCGGCTCCTTCGCGATCCTCGTCGTCTACCTGCGCCAGCGAGGCTCAGCCGAGTCGAAGCCCGTCGGCGCCCCGGTCCACGACGCGACCGGACAGGAGGGCTAGCGGCGCTCAGCTCAACCGGGCGTCTTCAGGAGGCCCGCCTGGCGCAGTTCCCTGCGAATGCGCGCGCTTCGCTCCCTCGATTCCCGGAGGCACTGTCGAATTTCCCCTTTGGTTTCGTCGGCGAGTCGGATTGCCTCTCGGAGGGTTTCGCGCAGATTCTCGATTTCTTGCTCTTGGGTCATTTGCGCTCCTCTGATCGGTTATTGTGAAGAATACCAAGGCCCTCTTCCGCAACCGCCAACCTGCCCCGCAGAACGTCGACTCTCTCTTCGCTGCTCTGAAGCGTCTTTTCGAGGCGGGCGTTCTCGGTGTCCAAGCCGGACACCTGCACCGGGCCGATCCGGGTCAGCCACTGGCCGCGCGCGATCAGGGCGATCACCGAGAGGACGACGAATACGCCGGCGAAGATGATCGCGAGCCGGATTGCGGCCACCACCGCGCGGCTGGCGAGCACCGTGTCGACGAACCCCGGCTGCTCGGGGACCGGAGCCGAGGCGAGGACGGCCTCGCCGATCGCGTAAGCCGCCGCGGCGGCGAGGACGATCGCGGCCGGGGCAGCCAGGAGGGCGCCTGGCCTCTTTGACAGAGAGAGCACCTCTATCTAAGGGTGCCGCGCCCGATTCTCTCCCCCATCGTTTCCAGACGCGCCTCGCGCTCCGGCCTAAGCGGCGGGCGCGAGAGACCCGATTCCCCAAGCGGATCCACACATATAGAGCGCGTCCCTCTTCCCCTGGTGTTCCCCAGAAGCGCTGGCTCGTTGCCGAGCTTCTTCACCGGAGAGACTGGCGCAGGCTAATCGACTGCGCCAATTGAATCAATCGTCAAAAGTGATTAGGTCAGGGCGGGCTGGGCGCTGGAGATGGAGTTGAGCACACGATCTGCGACCGATTCGCCCGTCAAACCGACCTCGGCGCGCAGCAGCGCGGGCTTGCCGTGGGTGACGTAGGAATCCGGCAGGCCGATCCGCAGTACCCGCCCCCGCTCTCCCGGCGTCTCGGCGAAGGCGTCCTCGAGATGCTCGAGCACGGCCGAGCCGAACCCGCCCGGCAGCACGTTCTCCTCGATCGTCACCACCAGCTCGTGCTCGCGGGCCAAGCGCTCGGCCAGCTCCCCGTCGATCGGCTTGGCGAAGCGGGCGTCGGCGACGGTCGCGTCGAGACCGTGCTCGGCGAGGACCTCGGCCGCTTCCTGGGCGACGGTGACCCCGTAGCCGTAGCCGAGCAGCGCCACCCGCTCGCCCTCGGCCAGCACCTCGCCCTTGCCGATCGGGACCAGCTCGGGCTTCGAGGGCAGCGCAGTCCCCTCGGCCGCCCCGCGCGGGTAGCGGAGCGCAGCCGGGCCGTCGTGGGCGATCGCGGTGTGGAGCATGTGGACGAGCATCGCCTCGTCGCGCGGCGCCATCACGACCACGTTCGGGATCGGCCGGAAGTAGGAGACGTCGAAGGCGCCGTGGTGGGTCGGGCCGTCGTCGCCGACGAGGCCGGCGCGGTCCATCGCGAAGGTGACGTCGAGCTCCTGCAGGCAGACGTCGTGGACGATCTGGTCGTAGGCGCGCTGGAGGAACGTCGAGTAGATCGCGCAGACCGGCTTCGCGCCCTGGAGCGCCAGGCCGGAGGCGAAGAGCACCGCGTCCTGTTCGGCGATGCCGACGTCGTAGTACTGCTCGGGCACCGCCTTGGCGAGCTTGTCGAGGCCGGTCCCGCCCGCCATCGCGGCGGTGATGCCGATCACGCGCTCGTCGGCCTGCGCCTCGGCGATAAGGGCGTCGG
>DASZDI010000207.1:0-7150 GCA_035942135.1 Solirubrobacterales bacterium
TCGTCAGCCCGCGCAGGCGCTCGCGCAGCGGCTGCAGGCGCGGCGCTTCCGAATCGGGTCCGAAGACCGCGCGCATGACCACGTCGAGGGTGATGTCCTGCATCCGCGGCCAGAGCGCGAACGGCTCCCCGACCGGCCAGCGGGCCACCTCCTGCCCCGCCACCTTGGCCATCATCTCGGCGTCGGCCTGAACCGCCTGGCCGTGGAAGGACGGCAGCATCAGCTTGCGGCGCGTCATGTGCTCGGGTTCTTCCAGCAGCATCACCGAGCGCGGGCCGAGCAGCGGCCCCAGCAGCGGGTTGGCGACGTCGACGCCGACCGCGCGCCCCGCAGTGAAGACCTTTTTCACGTCGTCGGGGTCGGCGAGGATCACCCAGTCGCCGTAGTGGCGGATGCGCAGGGTGAAGGCGTCGCCGTAGCGACGCCAGCACTTCTCCAGCCACGGGATCGACCGCTGCGTGTAGGCAACGGCCTGCAGGGCGCGGGGCAGACGGGGGCCGGGCGGCAGCTTGCTCACGCGGCGTCCCTCCTGCCGCTTCCGTGCTCGGCCGCGAGACGGTCCATCAGCTCGTCCTCGAGCCGGCAGGTCGTCGCGATCAGCAGGTCGAAGAGATCGGAGGTGAACTGCTCCGGCAGGTCGTGCTCGGCGCCGCGGGTGAGGTAGCGCTCGCGGACGACCTTGACCCGGTCGGGCTGCATCATCGGGATCTCGTGCTCGCTCTTGTAGACGGCGACTTCGCGGCAGATCTGCAGGCGCTCGCCGAGCAGCTTCGCGATCTGGTCGTCGATCGTGTCGAGGCGCTCGCGGAACGGCTCCAGCCCGTTGGTGCCGTCGCTCATCGCCCCTCCCCTCCGAGCAGGCCGGTGGCGAAGGCGTGGCTGCAGTCGGCCAGGGCGCCGAGCGAGTAGCCGCCCTCCTGGACCACGCAGACCGGCAGGCCCGAGTGGGCGAGCAGGCGCCCGACCTCGGCGAAGATCTCCGGCCCGAAGTCCCAGCCGCCGTGCGGGTCGCCGGCGACGGTGTCGTAGCCGAGCGAGACGACGAGCGCGTGGGCGATCTCCGAGAGGTCGTGGATCGAGGCCTCCACCTCTTCCAGGTAGGTGGCTTCGTCGGGGGAGCTGAAGAAGGCGACGGCGCGTTCGCCGGGGAGCCGCGGCAGCGCCGTCCCCGGGGGCAGGTTGGTGACCGGGGCGGCGTGCAGCGAGTGCAGCACCGCGTCGGGGCCCATCCGGTCGAGCAGGGCCGAGGTGCCGTTCGGGTAGTGGAGGTCGAGGTCGACGATCCCGACCGGCTTGACGCCGCCGTCGCAGAGCCGGCGCACCGCCGCGGCGGCGTTGTTGAGGTAGCAGTAGCCGGCGTGGAAGGCGGGGCCGGCGTGGTGGCCGGGCGGGCGACAGACGGCGTAGGTGAAGCGGTCGCCTTCGAGCAGCCGCTCGGCGGCGGTGATCGAGGTGCGGATGCCCTCGCGCGCGGCGGCGACCAGGCCGGCGCTGACGGGGATGTCGGGCTCCAGGCCCGGCGGCGCGAAGTCCGGCATCACCACCGGCTCCTCGGAGGAGAGCTCGGCCAGCGCCCGCAGGTACTCCGCCCCGTGCAGGGCCGCCAGCGTGCGCTCGACCTCCTCGTCGGCGGCGTCGGCGACCACCGGCCGCACCGCGGAGTGGCGGACCAGGCCCGCCCGCAGCTCGACCAGACGCAGGTTGCTGTCCTGGCCCTCGATCCGCTGGTCGCCTTCGCGCACCCAGAAGGCGGCGTCGTCGCTGCCCTGGCGCTGCTCGACCATCACCAGCTCGGTCATCGCGGCCACCCCGGTCACCCGAGCAGCCTCCGCATCCGCGGCCCGAGGTGCTCGAAGCCGTTGCGGCCGTAGAAGGACTCGGTCGAGGCGATCGCCGCGAAGGTCTCGCGCGGCAGGCCGACCTCGAGTCGGCTCACCCCGCGGCTCCGCGCCTGGGATGCGATCGCCTCGACCAGCTCAGCGCCGACACCGCGGCTGCGCCATTCCCCGTCGACCCAGAGGTCCTGGATCGTGGCGTAGGTTCCGGGGACGTGGATGGCGCGCTGCCAGCTGGCGCTAAGTACCCCGACGATCCGCCCGTCCGCCTCGGCGACCAGCACCGAGCCGGCCGCGGGATCGTCAAGCAAAGCCTGTACCTCGGATTCGAGCTCCGCCCGCTCGGGCCGGCGGCCGCCGAGCTCGACCAGCAGGCTCTCGACCGCCTCGGCGACGGCCTGCACGTCCTCGGCCCCCGCCTCGCGGACGGCGGCCTGCGTCGCCACCGGTTCGGTCACGCCGCCTCCGCGTGCCTTGCGACGGGCTCCAGCTCGACGCTCCAGCCCTCGCCTTCGGCGCCGCTGCCGGTGACGGCCTCGGCGATCGCCGCCATCGGCGCCCGCGCCTTGAGCAGGATCTCGTCGAACTCCTCCTCCGGGTCGGACTGCATCACGATCGCGCCGCCGGCGCCGATCGTCGTCCTCCCCGGCCGCATCACGATCGTGCGGATGACGATGTTGAAGTCGGTGCTGCCGTCGGCGCCGAAGTAGCCGATCGAGCCGGAGTAGACGCCGCGCGCCTCGGCCTCGAGGTCGTCGATGATCTCCATCGTCCGCTCCTTCGGGGCGCCGGTCATCGAGCCGCCGGGGAAGCAGGCGCGCACCGCCTCGACCGGGCTGCGCTCCTGTTCGAGCCGACCGACGATCGTCGAGACCATCTGGTGCACGGTCGCGTAGGGCTCGACCATCATCAGGTCGGGCACCTCGACGCTCTCGAGGTCACAGACGCAGCCGAGGTCGTTGCGCAGCAGGTCGACGATCATCAGGTGCTCGGCGTAGGTCTTTTCGTCTTCCTTCAGCTCCTTGCACCGGGCCGCGTCCTCGGCCGGGTCGGCGACCCGGGAGACCGTGCCCTTGATCGGCCGCGCCATCACCTGGCGGTTGCGGTCGACCGAGAGGAAGCGCTCGGGCGAGGAGCTGACGATCGCGTGGTCGCCGAAGCGCAGGAAGGCCGCGAACGGCGAGGCGTTGCTGCGGCGCAGCTGCCGGTAGAGCTCGAACGGCTCCGGGCTCGCCTCGGTCGAGAACTGGTCGGTGAGGCAGACCTCGTAGGACTCGCCGGCGAGCAGTTCGGCCTGCGCCTTGGCGATGTCGCAGAGGTAGCGCTCACGGCCGCGGCCGGACCGGAAGGAGACGTGGCCGCCCGGGTCCATCGGCGGCGCCAGGGGCCGCTCCGCGGGCGGCTCGGCGATCGCCGCCGCGATCAGCTCCTCGGCCGCGTCCAGCCACAGCTCGGCCTCGCGGTCCTCGCCGCGGCAGAGGGCGAAGACGTAGGTCAGGTTCTTTGTGTGGTCGACGGCGACGACCCGGTTGGCAAGCATCATCGCCGCGTCGGGCATGTCGGAGCTGTGGACGTTGGAGGAGCCGCAGTCGGCCTTCAGCTCGTAGCCGAGGTAGCCGACGTAGCCGCCGACGAGGCCGCGCTCGACCCCCTCCGGCGGATCGACCGCGATCCGCTTCATCTCCCGGTTCAGGTAGTCGAAGATCGACCTGTGCTCGACCGCCTCGATGCCGTTGCGGTCGATCGCCACCTCGCCGGAGTCGACGTCGTACTCGACGACGCAGCGGTCGTTGCCGGCGGTGGTGCCCATGTAGGAGCACTGGGCGAGCCAGGTCGGCGCGTCGGCGCTGTCGAGCCAGAACGAGGTCTCGGCCTCGGCGAAGAGCCGTTCGTAGACGTGCTCGGTCGGCGCCTGCCCCTCCAGCGTCCGCATCCGCAGCTCCATCTCGCCGCTGCCCTGGGCGCGGGGCGCCTCGGCGGCCGGACGGCCGTTGCGGGGGGCGACGCTGCCGCGGCCGACGGGACGGCTGGTGGAGCGGCCGCGGCGGTGGCGCGCCGCCATCTCGTAGAAGTTCTCGGCGATCTTGAGGCCGAACTCGGTCGAGATCGACTCGGGGTGGAACTGGACGCCCCAGATCGGCCGGGTGTTGTGCTCGACCCCCATCACCACGCCGTCCTCCGACCAGGCGACCTCGTGCCCTTCGGGGCCGACCGGCTCGGTGATCGCCAGCGAGTGGTAGCGGACGACCGAGAAGCCCTGCGGCACCCCTTTGAAGAGGCCGGTGTTGTTGTGGCGGACGCGGCTGAGGCGGCCGTGCATCGCCATCGGGGCGCGGTTGACCGTGCCCTCGAGCAGGTTGCCGATCCCCTGGTGGCCGAGGCAGATGCCGAAGACCGGGATTTCGCTGTAGCGGAGGATGTCTCGGCAGACGCCGAAGTCGTGCCAGCATTCCGGCCGCCCCGGGCCCGGCGAGAGCACGATCGCGTCGAAGTCCATCCTTGTCAGGACGCGCCAGGAGACGGCGTCGTTGTGCGCCACCAGCGGTTCCTCGCCCGAGGCCGAGGCCAGCAGGTGGAAGACGTTGTAGGTATAGGAATCGTGGTTGTCGACCAGCAGCGTTTTCATCAGGCTCCCTCCAGTCCCAGTCCCCGTAGTCCTTGCTCCAGCACCGGCTGCACGACCCCCTCGACCTCCGGCGCCCGCTCGTCTTCCCGGTACCAGCGCGCGAAGTGCGAGAGGTACTTCGAGAGCGGCGCCACGTCGAAGCTCTCGACGGCGCTGCCCAGGTGCACTCGGTAGTGCTCCGACTGGACCACTGCGAAGCGGTAGTCGGGGTCCTCGGCCGGGCGCTCGCCCCGCAGCTCGGCGGAGGCGTGGTGGGCCTGGGCGCGGGCCAGGTCCCAGCCGAGGCTGCCTTTGCCCTCCCGCAAGAGCTTTTCGTTGCCGAACTCGACCTGCTTCGTCGTCGGCTGCAGGAGGAAGTAGCCGAGTGCGACCTGCGCCGGGACGGCCTCGGGGCGCGGGTGCTGCGCCATCACCTGCGAGCGCTCGGGGTCCTCGGCGAGCTGCTGCTCCAGCCACTCGACCAGGCTGTCGACGAGCTCGGCGTTCTTCTTGCTCGAGCTGATCGACTCGTTGTCGCGGGCGACCATGCCGTGGAAGATGTCGTAGGTCGGCGGGCCGCCGCCGCGCTCGCTGCCGTTGCCGTTGCCGTTGCTGAGGCCCATCTCGTCGATCAGCTTGCGACGGCAGGTGACGTGGGCGACCCACTCGTTGCCGCAGACCTGCATCGAGATCACGTCGTCGAGTTCGTCGGCCGCGGCCCAGTAGGCGAGCGCCCGCATGTGCTGGGTCGGCAGGCCGTCAGAGCGGACGAGGGGCATCTCTTCGAGCTCCTCGCGTTCGGTCTCGTACATGACCATGTCGTCGCCCCAGCGCTTGGTCAGCGTGCCTTCGGCCAGGCCCTTGTTCATGTACTCGGCGACCTCGGGCAGGAAGTCGGACTCGAAGATCACCTTGTCGAAGGTGATGCCGAGGCGGGCCAGGGTCTTGCGCTGCCCGGAGATCACCCAGGAGCGCGTCTTCGACCACAGTTCGAGCGCCTGCTGGTCCCCCTGCAGGACCCGCATCATCATCTCGTCGGCCTTGTCGTTGTACTGCGTGGACTCGCGCGCGACCGAGTCCTCGGCGCCGTCGTCGCCGTTGCCGCCGTTACGGCTGGCGGTGACGTAGTCGGCGTAGCAGAAGCCGACGAAGTGGTCGCTCTTCTGACTGCCGTCGGGCTGGGCTTCCTCGCCGGCGCGGGTTGCGACGCCGGCCATCGCCTCGCCCATGCTGCGGCCGACGTCGCAGATCAGGCTGCGGTTCTCGACCCGGGCGCCGGCCTGCTTGAGCGCCCCGGCGATCGCGTTGCCGACCGCGAGGTTGCGGAGGTGGCCGATGTGCAGCGCCTTGGTCGTGTTGGCGCCCCAGAAGTAGACGGCGTAGCGGTTGCCGGCCGCCATGTCGGCGAAGTGCCGGTCGCCGCGGGTGCCGGAGCGGATCGCTTCCCCCTCCGCTTCGATCCAGTCGTCGGCGAGGCGGGCGGTGACCTGCTTGCCCTCGCGGTCGACGGAGGCGACCCAGGACTCGGCCTCGATCCGGTCGAGCGCCGCCTGCGCCTCGGCGTCCTCGCGCCAGTCGACGCCCTTGGGAAGCCGCGGGATCAGCATCAGGTCGAAGTCCGGCTCCGGCCGGTACGGCGCCCGCGCCGCCCACAGCGCCCTGCCGCTCTCCCCTGCTGCGACTTCGTCGAACCTGTTGAAGATGTTCTCGCCCATAGCCTTTGCTTTCGAACGTGCTTGCCTCGAATTGGTTGTTCGAAATGCACCCGCCGGGGCTCGAACCCGGATCTTCGGCTTACAACGCCGACCCTTTAACCGATTAAGGCACAGGTGCTAGCTATGTCCCGCCCCCGATCAGTAACCCTGTAGTGATCGAAGGCGGCGCGAGCATAACATCGATTCTGACTCGCGCCAAGTTTTTTGATCATTTCTCTGGAATCCACGCATGTCAGGGACGATGGCGGCGATCCGGTGGGGCTTCAGACCGGAGTGTTCCGGTCATTTGAACCGCTATCCGACACAAATGACCGGAGCGCCTCAGGCGCACGTCTGGAGCAGAGGACCGGCATCCTCGGCCTGAAAACACCGGCCCTCAACCCCTGCTTACGAGATCGACGACCGCACAGGATCACTTTAGGAATTCCTGGGTATTAGAGTTGGGCGCAACCAACCCCAAGGCTGTTTCTACCGCCCCCCGGCTGCCTGATCCGGTCGGGGGGCGGCCGTGTATTTCGCCTCCAGGTCCTCGGCCAGGGCCGCCAGCTCCGGTAGCGGCACCCGCAGGCCGATCGCGATCCGGCGGACGTTGCCCCAGGTCGGGTTGACCCGCCCCGACTCCAGGTGCGAGATCCAGGTCGGGTGGATGTCGGCGCGGTGGCCGAGCGTTTCCTGGCTCAGGTGGAACTCCTGGCGGAGCTTCCTGATGGCCTTGCCGAGGCCGATCTGCGGGTCTTCGCGCCGTGACATCTACGGAAGGGAATGCGCCTCCCGCCCCCGCGTCCATAGAGGTGAGCTCAACTCAACCTCGTGGTGTCGCGTGACCGGCTCAGGTTCACGTCGGTGCCGCAGGCGAGGACCTTCTTCAAGGGGGCGGTCTCTCGCTGAATCGAACACGAACATATGTTCGTATAAATCGAACAGAAGTGCAAGGGCAGATCTGCACCACCGCCTCCTCCTGGCACAGTTCCGGGAGATGCCGTCCCGCCTCGACC
>DASZDI010000208.1:0-5046 GCA_035942135.1 Solirubrobacterales bacterium
GACTGGATGATCCATCGGATCGATCCGCCCATGCGGGAGCGGGATCCGTTTCCGGAAAACCTGGTGCCGATGTTGGCGCGGCTCTCGACGTTGCCTCGTGACGACGGGAAGTGGGCGGTGGAGGTGAAGTGGGACGGGATCCGGGCGATCGCCTATTGCCGGCCGGGCCGGGTCGAGCTGCAGACGCGCAATCTGAACGACGTCACCGTGCAGTACCCGGAGGTGCGGCGGATCTCGCGGGCGCTGGGCTCGCATGACGCGGTGCTCGACGGCGAGCTGGTCGCCTTCGACGAGAACGGGCGGCCGAGCTTCGAGCGGCTGCAGCAGCGCATCCACAACACCGACGAGAACGTGGTCCGGCGGCGGATGAAAAGCCACCCCGTGGTCTACGTGATCTTCGACCTCCTTTACCTGGACGGGAGCGACCTCACCGGGCTCCCTTATAGAGAGCGCCGCAAGCTCCTGGAGGCCCTCGAGCTCTCCGGCGAGAGCTGGCAGACGCCGGGGCACTCGGTCGGCCACGCCGAGGAGCTGCTGGAGGCGAGCAGGGAGCAGGGGCTGGAGGGGGTGATGCTGAAGCGGGTCGACAGCACCTACGTCCCCGGCAAACGTACCGGCGCCTGGCTGAAGGTGAAAAACACCAGCCGCCAAGAGATGGTGGTCGGCGGCTGGACGCCCGGCGAAGGCCGCCGCGAGAAGCACCTGGGCGCGCTCCTGGTCGGCTACTTCGAGCAGGACGGCGGCAAGCCGGTGCTGCGCTACGCGGGCAAGGTCGGAACCGGCTTCAACGCGGCCGACCTGACCGCGCTGCCCGCGCGCCTGGCCCCGCTGGAGCGCAGGAAGAGCCCCTTCGGCGCCGGTCCGAAACCGCCGAAAGACGCCCGCTTCGTCGAGCCGCAGCTGGTCGCCGAGATCGAGTACCGGGAGATGACCAAGGAGGGGGTGCTGCGCCACCCCGCCTACAAGGGCCTGCGCGAGGACAAGGCCGCGATCGAGGTCGAGCTGGAGCGGGCGACCGATCCCGAGGGCGAGTCCCTCACCGCGAGCGCCGCCAAGCGGCCGCGCAACAAAGCCGCGGTCACGGTCGAGGGCCGCGAGCTGATGCTCTCCAACCTCGACAAGGTCCTCTACCCGAAGGCGGGCTTCACCAAGGGCGAGCTGATCGACTGGTACGCCCGTATCGCCGAGGTGCTGCTGCCGCACCTGCGCGGCCGGCCGCTGACCCTGAAGCGCTACCCCAACGGGGTCGAAGGCAAGCACTTCTACGAGAAGCGCTGCCCGAGCCACCGCCCCGACTGGGTGACGACGGCGAAGGTCTGGAGCGACCGCCACAAGGAAGAGGTCGACTACTGCGTGGTCGAAGACCTGCCGACCCTGGTCTGGGCCGCGAACCTCGCCGACATCGAGCTCCACACCTCGCTCTCCCGCGCGGCGGAGATCGAGCGGCCGACCGCGATGGTCTTCGACCTCGACCCGGGCGCCCCCGCCGACGTCGTCGACTGCGCCCAGGTCGCCGTCTGGCTGCATGGGATGTTCGAGCAGCTCGGCCTCAGCTGCTACCCGAAGACCTCCGGCTCGAAGGGGATGCAGCTCTACGTGCCGCTCAACGGCGACGTCACCTACGAGCAGACCAAGCCGTTCGCGAAAGCGGTCGCCGAGACGCTGGAGCGCAAGTTCCCCGACCGCGTCGTCTCGCAGATGTCGAAGGCCAAGCGCCCCGGCAAGGTGCTGATCGACTGGAGCCAGAACGACCGCCACAAGACCACCGTCTGCGTCTACTCGCTGCGGGCGAAGGAACGGCCGACGGTCTCGACGCCGCTGGAGTGGGGCGAGGTCGAGGCGGCGTTGGAGGCGGGCGAGGCGGAGGCGCTGGTCTTCGACCACGCCGCCGTGCTGGAGCGGGTGGCGGCGAAAGGCGACCTCTTCGCGCCGCTGCTGAGCGAAGAGCAGGAGCTTCCCGCGATCTGACGGGTAGGAACCCTTGGGTAACGGGCAAGAGGGAGCTACGCAAGCGAGCAACCCAGTTCGAGAAGGAGACGCCGCCCGATGACCCCCGACACCGATCCCACCCGCACCGAAGAGGAAGCCGTCCCGACCGAGGGGCAGACGGTCCCGCCCGAGGAGGAGACCGTGCCGAGCGGCGGCGGGACGATCCCCGCCCAGGAGCAGATCCTGCCCAGCGGCGGCGGCTCGATGCCGGCTCCGGAGGCGCAGACCCAGGACGAGCCGGCCCAGGAGGGCGGGGGCTCCCAGGGCAAAGCCGAGGAGATGAAGGGCCAGGCTGCCGAGAAAGCCGCCGAGATGGCGGACAAAGTCAAAGAGGCCGCCCCCGAGTCGATGGGCGCAGCCGCCGGGCAGGCGCAGTCGCTTGCGCGGGAGAAGCCGGTGCCGATCGCCCTCGCGGGCGCCTTCGTCGCCGGCGTCGTCGTCGGCCGGATCGCCTCGCGGCGCTAGGAGGGGACGATGGCCGAGGACGCACGCAGAGACCGGGACGGGCACGAGAGCACCAGCGACGAGGTCCGCCGCGACTACGCCCCCGAGGGCGCCGGCCGCAAGTCCGGCCTCGCCGCCACCCTGAAGCGGACGCTGACCGAGTTCCAGGAGGACAACCTCAGCGACTGGGCGGCGGCGCTCACCTACTACGGACTGCTCGCGCTGTTCCCGGCGCTGATCGCGATGGTCTCGCTGATCGGGATCTTCGGCGATCCCAAAACGACGACCACGAAGCTGATCGAAATCATCACCGAAATCGGCCCCCCGTCCGGCGCCGAGACCTTCAAAGGCCCGATCGAATCGATCGTCGACAACCGCAGCGCCGCCGGCTTCGCCTTCGTCATCGGCCTCGCCACCGCGCTCTGGTCGGCCTCCGGCTACGTCGGCGCCTTCACCCGCGCCTCGAACATCATCTACGAGACCCCCGAGGGCCGGCCGTTCTGGAAGCTGCGGCCGCTGCAGATCGCGGTGACGCTGGCGATGATCATCATGATGGCGCTGCTCGCCGTCGGCCTCGTCCTCACCGGCCCGATCGTCGAAGCGATCGCCAACCCGATCGGCCTCAGCAGCACCGCGGTAGACGTCTGGAACATCGCCAAGTGGCCGGTGATGGCGGCGATCTTCATCCTCATGGTCAACCTCCTCTACTACTCGACCCCGAACGTGAAGCTGCGCGGCTTCAAGTGGGTCACCCCCGGCTCGATCCTCTCGATCGTCGTCTGGGCGATCGCCTCGGCGCTGTTCGCCTTCTACGTCTCCAACTTCAGCTCCTACGACAAGACCTACGGCACCCTCGCCGGCCTCGTCGTGCTGCTGCTCTGGTTCTGGATCACCAACCTGGCGATCCTCTTCGGCCACCAGATGACCGCCGAGCGCGAGCGCAGCACCGAGATCGAGGAAGGCAAGCCGCGGGCCGAGAAGGAGATCCAGCTCGAGCCCCGCGACGAGCCCAAGGACGAGAAGACGACTTGACCAACGCAACGCAGGGAGGCATCCGATGAAAGGCACGGCAACCGCAACCCGCATCGCCCCGTACGCCAGGCAGCTGGCGGAAAACGAGTACGCGAGGGAGAACCTGCGCCGCGGCGCGGAGAACCTGCGCGCCGCCTACGAGCGCTCGCAGAAGCGGCGGGTGAAGAACGCGAAGGACGAGAAGCTGCACCACCAGATCGAAGCCGCGATCTCACAGCTGACCGAGGGCACGCGGGCGCTCGCCACCCACCGCCAGAAGCCGAAGCCGCGCTGGCCGAAGCGCCTCGCCGCGGTCGGCCTCGCCGGCGCCGCGGCGGCCGGGATCGCCCTCGCCGCCGGCGACGAGATCAAAGGCGCGCTGGGGCTGGGCGGCGCCGAGGACCAGGGCGCCTGAGATGAAGTTCGTCTTCGCCCCGATCAGCATCGTCCTCGGCCTGATCGCCGGGCTGGTGGGCAAGAAGATCTTCGAACAGGTCTGGGGGCTGATCGACGACGTCGAGCCGCCGAAGCCCGAGCACCGCGAATTCTCCTGGCCGAAACTGGTCTCGGCGCTGGCGGTCGAGGGAGCGATCTTCCGCCTCACCAAAGGGCTGGTCGATCACGCCACCCGCACCTCGTTCGCGAAATTGACCGGCAGCTGGCCGGGCGAGGAGCGCCCGGAACGGGAGTAGACGAGCGCGATCGGGGTAGCTATTGGACTGCGGTACTCGTCCATAAATCAGCGAACGGAGGAGCAGATGAACACCAGGGCAGACAACAGAGGAGCCGGGATCGGCGGGATCTCGCTGGGCGGCATCCTCGTAATCGTCGGGATCGTGGTGATGATTGTCGCCAGCTTCTGGATCGGGCTGATCATCCTGCTGGTCGGGCTGATCGCATTCGGCGGCTTCGCCCGCGGGAAGTGGTACTGACGACGCTCCGCAGCTTCGCCACCTGGCCGAACCTCGAGCGCCTCGGCGGGCGTAAGGGTTCAGTCGGGTCGACGATCTACATCTGACCCCCGCAACCCGCTGAGCCCGCCTGTCACCCCTGCTGACTATGGGTGGCGGGCGGGCTGTTGTATGGTCAGCTCAAGTTGTCAGGGGGACTGTCTCGAACCGCTCGCATTGTCTGGATCGTCAATGCGATCCTCGTCGTCTTCATCGCCTGGGTGGTGGTGGGCACGGCGAACTCCGGCCTGGCCTTCTTCTTCTCGCTGCCGATAGGCCTCGCGGCCTGGTGGTTCGGCCCGCGCGCCGGCCTCCTCGCGGCGATGGTCAGCCTCGTCCTCTACGTGATCGGGGACATCATCAACCCGGTCCCGGAATTCGTCCTGGCGGTGATCATCCGGGCGATCTTCTTCCTCGCCGTGGCAGCGGTCGTCTCCTGGATCCGGGAACGGCTGCGCGTGCTCGAGCACTCGGCCGACGAACTGGAGGCGATCCGGGCGGCGCTGGCCCCCGCCGAGCTGCCGGACCTTCCCGACCTCGACGTGGCGGCGGCCTTCGTCCCCTCCGAACTCGGCGTCTCCGGCGACTTCTATCTGCTCCCCAACGGCCCCGACGGCTCCACGGTCGCGATCGTCGGCGACGTCGTCGGCCA
>DASZDI010000209.1:0-3625 GCA_035942135.1 Solirubrobacterales bacterium
CCGACGGGCTGGCAGGCTATCTCGCCCAACGACAAGCGGAGGCAGGAACGGAATGAGGCTTTTGGTCACCGGAGCGGCGGGGTTCATCGGCTCCACCTACGTGCGGTTGGTCGGCGACGAGCACGACGTCGTCGTCCTCGACAAGCTCACCTACGCGGGGCGGCGCGAGAACCTGCCCGAGGGGACGAACCTGGTCGAGGGGGCGATCGAGGACCCGGCGGTCGTCCGCGAAGCGATGCAGGGCGTCGACGCGGTCGTCAACTTCGCCGCCGAGTCCCACGTCGACCGCTCGATCGAGGACCAGGACGCCTTCGCCCGCACCCACGTGATCGGCACCGGCACGCTGCTGGACGCGGCGCGGGAGCTGGGCGTCGAGCGCTACGTCCAGGTCTCCACCGACGAGGTCTACGGCTCGATCGAGTCCGGCTCCTTCACCGAGACCTCGCCGCTCGATCCCTCCTCGCCCTACTCGGCGACGAAGGCGGCGGGCGACCTGCTCGTCACCGCCCACGTCCACACCTACGGGATCGACGCCTCGATCGTCCGCGGCTCCAACAACTACGGCCCGCGCCAGTACCCGGAGAAGTTGATTCCGCTGATCACCCTGAACGCGTTGCACCGCGACCCGCTGCCGGTCTACGGCGCCGGCCGCCAGGTCCGCAACTGGCTCTACGTCGAGGACTTCTGCCGCGGCATCCACACCGTGCTGGCGAAGGGCAAGGCGGGGGAGGCCTACAACGTCGGCGGCCCGGACGAGTGCGAGAACATCGAGGTCGTCAAGCGGGTGATCGAGCTGACCGGCGGCGACGAGTCGCTGATCGAGTACGTCAAAGACCGCCCCGGCCACGACCGCCGCTACTCGCTCTCCTCCGCGAAGCTCCAGGGGGAGCTCGGCTGGGAGGCGCAGGTCCACTTCGCCGAGGGCCTCGAGCGGACCGTGCAGTGGTACCGCGACAACGAGGACTGGTGGGGGCCGATCCGCTCCGGCGAGTACCGCGAGTACTACGAGAAGCACTACGGGAAGGCGCTGGGCTGATGGCGCAGGCACTGCCCACCAAGCTCGACGGCGTCGTCCTGGTCGAGCCGCAGGTCTTCGGCGACGAGCGCGGCTTCTTCGTCGAGACCTTCAGCCGCGACGCCTGGCGCGAGCTGGGCGTCGACGTCGAGTTCGTCCAGCACAACCACTCGCGCTCGGTCAAGAACACCCTGCGCGGCATCCACTTCCAGACCACCCCGGGCCAGGCGAAGCTGGTCCGCTGCGTCCGCGGCGAGGTCCTCGACGTCGCCGTCGACCTCCGCCGCGGCTCCCCCACCTACGGCCAGTGGGAGGGCCACGTCCTCAGCGACACCAACCACCGCCAGCTCTTCGTCCCCGTCGGCTGCGGCCACGGCTTCGCCGTCCTCTCCGACGTCGCCGACGTCGCCTACCAGGTGTCGAGCTACTACGACCCCGCCACCGAGTCCGGCATCGCCTGGAACGACCCCGACGTCGGCGTCGACTGGCAGGTCGACGAGCCGCTTCTCAGCGAGCGCGACAAGCAAGCCCCCAGGCTCGCCGACGTGGCCGAGACCCTGCCCTTCTAGACGTCCAGGACGTGAGAAGCGCTTGCGCGGGTGCGCGACATAGGCACCGGACGAGTCTCTGTCGGGTTCATTTTTGCGTCCGCGCCCTTTCGAACACGCGCCGATCAGGCTTCCTTTGATTTGCGGGAGAAAAGTCGGGACCACTATCGGTATTCCCTGAGCACACCGTCTTAAAAGACAGTGGTTCTTGACTACTTGTCGCTGCCCTCTTATGCATCGGCGCAGGCCGGCTGCTCGGCTGGCCGCAAAAGATGAAAGGGAAATAACAATGACTCGCAAGTTCAAGGCCCTCGGCCTCGCCCTCGTCGCGGTCTTCGCGATGAGCGCCGTCGTGGCCTCGGCGGCATCGGCCACCGAGTTCACATCGGCGTCGAGCCCGGTCGAATTCCACGGTGTGCAGCCGAAAGCGGAACCGCATGTGTTTACCTCCGACGGCTACAAAACCGAATGTGGAATTGCAACATTCTCGGGTAAAGCAACTACCCCGACGACAACAGTCACAGCCTCTGCCTTTTATGATGAATGCACCGCGTTCACCCTTCCCGCAAACATCACAATGAACGGGTGCGACTACCTGTTCCACCTGCCCACGAGCGGTGATGAAGCAACTGTCGACTTGGTCTGCCCGGCCGGCAAAGAAGTGACAATCGATGCCGGTGGCGGCGCCTGTGTTGCACACATTCCGCCCTTCACCGGAAAGAGCTCGGTCACAATGACGACCAAAGGCGACCATGTGGATGCCAAACCGAACGTGACCGGCGTCACGGCGCAGCTGACAGACGTGAGTCCGTTCTTCTGCCCGTTTTCGGGGAACACAACCGTCAACAATGCGACCCTGACCGGCGGTGCGATGACAATCATCGGTAGCAGCAACATCTCGGTCGACTAACGCGGACCGGGTCAGATAATCGATACCGGATAAGTCGAACAGGCAATGGAGCCAGGGTTGGCCTGGCTCCGCTTGTTCGGAGGGGGCTAGCGGGAGAGTGCCGTGCGGGTGAGGCTGACCGCGAGCTTGGCGCCGATGCCGGCGTAGACGGCGGCGTTCAGGAGCGGATTGGCCTCGGGGGCGTCGAAGCGGCGGTAGAAGCGGCCCATGCCGCGGTGGAAGGCGATCTCCTGCTTCGGGGCGCGACGCTTTCCGCTGGAGGCGCCCTTGACGTGGAGGGCGGTGCCGGCGGGCTCGTAGAAGACCTTCCAGCCGGCGTCCCAGAAGCGGTGGCACCAGTCGAGGTCCTCCATGTAGAGCCAGTAGCCCGCGTCGAGGAGGCCGACCTCGCGGATTGCCTCGGCGCGGCAGAGCATGAAGGCGCCGTTGACGGCGTCGACCTCGCCCGGCTCGTCGTCGCCGAGGTGGGTCGCGCGGTACTGACCGAGGGCGTCGGCGTCGGCCTTGCGGCCGATGCCGGTGAAGTGGGCGAGGGCGCTGAGGGGGGTGGGGAAGGAGCGCTTGCAGGCGTGGTCGAGCTCACCGCTCTCGGTCACCAGCTTCACCCCGACCATGCCGATCCGCGGGTTCGAGCGGAGGCGGGCGAGGGCCGCGTCGAGCGTGCCCGCGTAGACCTCGGTGTCGGGGTTGAGCAGCAGCACCGCCGCCGCCTCGCTCTCGCGCAGGACGAGGTTGTTGGCGGCGGAGAAGCCGATGTTGCCCTGGCGCCGCAGCCGCACGGCCGGGAACTCGCGCGCGACCATGTCGGGCGTCCCGTCGGGGCTGCCGCTGTCGACGACGGTGACCCGCATCTCCCCCTCGGCGATCGGGTGTTCCTGCAGCGAGCGCAGGCAGCGGCGCAGCAGCGCTTCGGCGCCGTGGCTGACGATCACGACCTCGAGCGCGAGCATCGCGGCGCGGTTAGTAGGCGCCTTCGCCGCGGATCATCGCCCGCGGCGTCCGCATCAGCAGCGCCAGGTCGGTCAGCAGCGAGAGGTTGTCGAGGTAGTCGCGCTCCATCGCCAGCCGCTCCTCGAAGGTGAGGTCGCTGCGGCCGTAGACCTGCATCGGCCCGGTCATCCCGGGCTTGATCGCCAGCCGGCCGCGCTGGCG
>DASZDI010000210.1:0-2216 GCA_035942135.1 Solirubrobacterales bacterium
GTGTAGCCGTTGATCGTCCACTCCAGCCCGCTGATCGAGGCCCCGAGGTCGTCCTGGATCGAGGGCAGGGCGACGTTCACCGCGGTGTTGTCGAGCATGATCATGAACAGCGCGAAGCACATCGCCCCGAGCGTCCACCACTTGCGGTTGTCATCGGTGATCAGGTGCTGGTACCGGGTCATGCGGGTTCGCTTCCCTTCAGGTGCTCGTAGGTCTGGGCGATGTCGTCGCGGTCCATCAGCGCCTCGACGGCGGCGTCGAGCTTGCGGCGCTGGGCGGCGCTGAGCGTCGCGGTGAAGGCCTCGATCCCGGCGAGGCGGACGGTGACGAGGGTGTCGACCAGGCCCTTGCCCTTGGCGGTGATCCGCACCCGGCGCACGCGCCGGTCGTCGGGGTCCTCGACCCGGGTCGCCAGCTTCGCCTTGACCAGCGCGTCGACCCCGCGGCTCATCGAGGGGACCGAGACGCCGAACAGCTCGGCCAGCTCGCTGACCTGCCAGGTGCGCTCCGGCTGCCCCAGCCCCCCCAGCTCCAGCAGGACCTTGCACTGGGTGAGCGAGAGGCCGGTCTCCTCGATCACCCGCAGCTGGTTGCCGCGGTCGTAGAGGAAGAGGTGGCGCAGCAGCGCCGTCAGCCGGGCGCCGGTGTCGGTCACTTGCATGCTGAGATAGTTGCACGAGAGCAACCATTTCAGCAAGGCAATATTTGCTCGTGTGAGCGATATCACGCCTGCTCCCGCCGCTCCCGGGGCTAACGTCCGCCCCCATGCCGGTGGACCACGCGCAGCTCGATCGCGATCATGTCTGGCACCCCTTTACCCAGCAGCAGGGGTGGAGCGAAGAGGAGCCGCTGACGATCGAGCGCGGCGAGGGCTCCTACCTCTTCGACACCGAGGGGCGGCGTTACCTCGACGGCACCGCGGCGCTCTGGTGCAACGTCCACGGTCACCGCCACCCGGCGATCGACCAGGCCGTGCGCGAGCAGCTCGACCGCGTCGCCCACACGACCATGCTCGGCCTCACCCACCCCGGCGCGACCGAGCTGGCGGCGCGGCTGGTCGAGATCGCCCCCGCGGGCCTCTCCCGCGTCTTCTACTCGGACTCGGGCTCGACCGCGGCCGAGGTGGCGCTGAAGATCGCCTTCCAGTACCAGCAACAGCGCGGCAGCGAGCACGCCCGGCGCACCACTTTCGTCCGCCTGCGCGGCGCCTACCACGGCGACACGATCGGCTCGGTCTCGGTCGGCGGCATCGACCTCTTCCACTCGACCTACCGCCCGCTGCTGTTCGAGACCCACGTCGCCGAGCCGGGCGACGCGGCCGACCTCGAGCGGGTGCTGAGCGCCCACGGCGAGGAGATCGCCGCGGTGATCGTCGAGCCGCTGGTCCAGGGCGCGGCCGGGATCCTCGTCCAGCCGCCGGGCTACCTGCGCGCCGCTCGCGAGCTCTGCGACCGCCACGGGGTGCTGCTGATCTGCGACGAGGTCGCGACCGGCTTCGGCCGCACCGGGACGATGTTCGCCTGCGAGCAGGAGGGCGTCGCGCCGGACCTGATGTGCCTGGCTAAGGGCATCACCGGCGGCTACATGCCGCTGGCCGCGACGCTGACGACGGAGGCGATCTACGAGGGCTTCCTCGGCGCCTACGAGGAGTTCAAGACCTTCTTCCACGGCCACACCTACACCGGCAACCCCCTCGCCTGCGCGGCGGCGCTGGCCAACCTCGACGTCTTCGAGCAGGAGCGGACGCTCGAGCGCCTGCAGCCGAAGATCGCCCTGCTCGCCGAGCTGCTGGCGGAGGTCGAGGCGATGCCCGAGGTGGCCGAGGTGCGCCAGAAGGGCGTCATGGTCGGGATCGACCTCGGCGACCACGACCCCGCCCTACGGATCGGCCACCGGGTCACCGTCGAGGCCCGCCGGCGCGGCGCCTTCATCCGCCCCCGCGGCAACACGATCGTCCTCATGCCCCCCCTCTCGATCTCCGCCGACGAGCTCCGCGAGCTGGTCGGCATCGCCGCCGCCTCGATCGAGGCGGCGGTTGCCTCTCCCGTCGCCGCCTGACATATACGTCCTGTGATGGATCGGGATCCAGCCCGTAGTACGGGCATGGAGCAGACGCTGGTCGCAGACGCCGAGGACGCGCCGAAGGAGGCCGACCTCGCCTTCGACCGGCTCTACCGCTCCAGCCGCGACGACGTCTACGCCTACGTCGCCAGCCT
>DASZDI010000211.1:0-2188 GCA_035942135.1 Solirubrobacterales bacterium
CCCCTGCTGTTGCCGCATCGTTGCCTCCTAAGTCGATTCCTTGGCGCGGCGCGAAGGGCGCCGTCGGGTACCTAAACGGGATCTAAATAGAAAGTTGCGGCGGTCACTGCTGAAGAAAGAAGCCCGCCGCCGGAATCGAACCGGCAACCTCCTCATTACAAATGAGGCGCTCTCCCAGGTTGAGCTAGGCGGGCGTGGTGGCGATGATGTCCGTAATGGACGTGACGTTCAGGTTCTTGGGGCCCGACGAGGGTACCGTGCTGACGGGCGCGATCGAGGCCGCCTACGGTCAAACTTATGACGTGCGGTGGGTCTACGACCCGGAGGCGGTGAACGCCCGGATCGCCGCCGGCACCTACGTCTCCTGCGTCGCCGAAACCCCCGCAGGGGAGCTGCTTTGCCATCTCGGGATGAGCCTCGCCGAGGCCGGCGACGCGGTCGGCCATTCCGGGCAGGCGGTGACCCTTCCGGCGGCCCGCGGGCAGCACCTCTTCACCCGCACCAAGCGCTACCTGATGGACCGGGCGCGGGAGCGCGGACTGGCCGGGATGTACAGCGAGGCGACGGCCGCCCACCCCTACAGCCAGAAGGCCAACATCGAGCTCGGCGCCCACGAGACCGGCTTCCTGCTCGGCTGGATCCCGGCCTCGGTCGCCAACGACGCGGCCGCGGGCCGGCAGGGGCGCCAGTCGGCGGCGCTCTTCTACACGAAGCTGAACGACGGGCAGGCGCGCGAGGTCTACGCGCCGGAGCGCCACCGCGAGGTCGTCGCCCGGACGATCGCGCTCTGCGAGCTGCGGGGCACCCTCGCCGACCCGCCCGCGGGGTGCGAGCTACCCGAGCGGACCGAGCTCCACGCCGAGGTCGACCGCGACCACAACCTGGCCCTGCTGACCGTCCACGTCCCCGGCGCCGACCTCGAGCAGGCGATCGCCGCCGAGCGCCATCACCTCTTCCACCGCGCCGACCTCGACGCGATCTACGTCGACCTGCCGCTGGAGCAGCCCGCGACGGCGCTGCTCGCCGACCGCCTGGAGCGCCTGGGCGTCTCCTACGCGGGCATCTTCCCCAACCGCCGCACCGACGGCGACGTGCTGCGGATGCAGTCGCTGCACCGGGTCCGAGTCAAGGCCGACGACGTCGTCGTCGCCTCGGACCATGGGCGCGAGCTGCTCGAGTACGTGCTGGCCGACCTTCCCTGACCGAGCAGATCAGGGACGCGAGGAGCGAAGCGTGCTCCGCACGCGAGCGACCGAGGACGCCGATATGCGCGGGTCGGGGAAGGTCAGGAAGCGACCTCGCGAGAGGCGAGGTGGGTCCCCACCTTGCGCTTGACCCGCTGCAGGGCGTTGTCGACCGTCTTCGTGTCGCACTCCAGGCGCTCGGCGATCAGCTCGTAGGAGTGGCCGTCGAGGTAGAGCGAGAGGACCCGACTCTCGAGGTCCGAGAGCACCCCGGAGACGCCCGAGAGGCAGGAGACGAGGCTCTCCAGCTCTTCGGTGGCGATCACCTGGTTGACCGGGTCGTGGACGCTCGGCCCCGGCAGGATCTCGTCGAGGGTCGTTTCCGAGTCTCCGGTCGCGGCGGGCGTCTGGCTGAAGGAGACGTACTGGTTCAGCGGGGTGTGCTTGTTGCGGGTCGCGGTCTTCACCGCGGTGATGATTTGGCGGGTGATGCAGAGCTCGGCGAAGTTGCGGAAGCTCGACTCGCGGTCGGTCCGGTAGTCGCGGATCGCCTTGTAGAGGCCGACCAGCCCCTCCTGGATCAGGTCGTCCGACTCGCCCCCGAGGAGGAAGTAGGAAGAGGCCTTGAGACGGACGAAGCCGCGGTAGCGCTTGACGATCGTGTCGTAGGCGTCTGGTCGCCCTTCCTTGGCCAGAGCGACGAGGTAGTGATCATCAAGCTCAACTTGAGGGTTAGAGGTGCTGGGGAATCGGCCGATACCGGAGGCAACCGGAACCGGCATTTCCTGCGTAGGCGTAGATAGAGCCACAGATCCTTCTCCTTGCTGAAGGGTCGTGGCGCCGCTTACCTCCCCAGAGGCGCCCTATTCACCGGGCGCTACCTCAAGCTGAGGTTCACCCTTATTGCGCCGCTAGTTTACGTCGGTGCGGAGTTCTGTCAACCCCAAATTGCGAGAAATGCAAACGCCGTTGCATTTGCAGGACGTGGGCGGGGGAGGTGGTGC
>DASZDI010000212.1:0-2402 GCA_035942135.1 Solirubrobacterales bacterium
GGGCAGGTCGAGTCGACGATCGAACCGCGGCCGGGGGTGACGATCCAGCGCGACGCCGCCTACGGGGTCCCGCACGTCTACGGCGACACCCGCGCCGACACGATGTTCGGCGCCGGCTTCGCGGGGGCGCAGGACCGGCTCTTCCTGATGGACGTGCTGCGGCACATGGGCCGGGCCGAGCTCGCCTCCTTCCTCGGCGGCGCCAACGCGGAGGCCGACGCGGCCCAGTGGCAGTTCGCCCCCTACACCGAAGCCGACCTCGAAAAGCAGCTGGCCCGGGCGCCGAAGCTGTTCGGGCAGGCGGGGCAGCAGGCGGTCGCCGACGTCGGCGCCTACGTCGAGGGAATCAACGCCTACATCGCCGCCGCCGCTCTCGACCCGAAACTGAGGCCCGCCGAGTACGCGGTGCTCTCGAAGCCGATCGAACCGTGGAAGGCGACCGACGTGATCGCGGTTGCCTCGCTGATCGGCGGCATCTTCGGCCGCGGCGGCGGCGAAGAGCTGAACTCGGCGCTGACTATGCAGGCGTTCGTCGAGCGCTTCGGCAAAAAGGCCGGGCGCCGGGCCTGGCTGGGCTTCCGCTCCAAGAACGACCCCGAGGCGCCGACGACGATCCGCAAGCGCTTCCCGTACCAGACCCGCAGCGCCTTCGCCAGGCGCGGCTTGGCACTGCCGGACAAGGGCAGCGTCCGCTTCCTCGACGCCGCTCGCGGCTCCGCCGCTCCCGGTCGCGCAGAGGGGATGGGCACGGTCGGCGCCCGCCTGCGGGAAGCGCTCGAGGCTGCGGGGCACGCCTCGAACTGGGAGCTCGTCTCGGCCCGGGAGTCGGTCACCGGCCACCCGCTGGCGGTGATGGGCCCGCAGGTCGGCTACTTCGTCCCGCAGATCCTGATGGAGCTGGACCTGCACGGTCCCGGCATCGACGCTCGCGGGGCCGCCTTCCCCGGAGTCAACCTCTACGTCCAGATGGGGCACGGGCGCGACTACGCCTGGAGCGCGACGACGGCGACCTCGGACAACGTCGACACCTTCGCCGAGGTCTTGTGCGGCGGCGACCGCTTCCACTATCGCCACCGCGGTAAGTGCCTGCCGATGGAGAGGCTGGAGAAGGGCGAGAGCTGGGCCCCGAACGCGATCGACTCGACCCCGGCCGGGTCGCAGACGCTGGTCGCCTACCGGACCGTCCACGGGATCGTCTTCGCCCGCGGCAAGGTGCGCGGCAAAGAGGTCGCCTTCGTCCGCCAGCGCAGCACCTACTTCCACGAGGCCGACTCGGTGATCGGCTTCGCGCAGCTGAACGAACCGGGCGCGATCACCGGGGTCGGCGGCTTCAAGAAGGCCGTCTCCAAGATCAACTTCCTCTTCAACTGGGCCTACATCGATTCCGAGCACATCGCCTACGCGCTCTCGGGGGCGATGCCGCAGCGCGCCCGCGGCACCTCGCCGGACTTCCCCGTCCTCGGCACCGGCGAGTTCGACTGGAAGGGGTTCAACCCGGGCCGGCAGACGGCGAAGTTCCTGCCGTTCTCGACGCACCCGCAGGCGGTCGACCCGCCCTTCCTCGTCTCCTGGAACAACAAGCAGGCGCCGGGCTGGGCCGCGGCCGACGACAAGTACGGCTACGGGCCGCTGTTCCGCTCGCAGATGATCTCCGACAAGGTCCGGGACGCGACCAAGGGCAAGCGGAGGATCTCGATCGCCCAGCTGGTCCAGGCGATGGAGGAGCCGGCGACGCAGGACCTGCGCGGCTACCGGCTGCTGCCGGTGATCTCCAGGGCGATCGGCCAACCGCGCTCGCCGAAGCTGCGGCGGGCGCTCGAAGTGCTCCACTCCTGGGCCCAGCACGGCGCCCACCGCCGCGACCTCGACCGCAACGGCGTCTACGAGCACAACGACGCGGTCGAACTGATGGACGCCTGGTGGCCGAAGCTGGTCGAGGGGCAGTTCAAGCCGGTCCTGGGGGCGCGGGCCTACCAGCGGCTGGAGGGGATGATCGGGACCGGCAGCCACACCGGCGGCTCGCCGACCGAACCGAGCTTCAGCGACGGCTGGTGGGGCTACGTCTCCAAGGACCTGCGCAAGCTCTTCGACCGGCAGCCGAAGGGCATCTGGAGCCGGGCCTACTGCGGCGGTGGCTCGAAGAAGAAGTGCCGGGCGATGCTGCAGCGCACCCTGCGGGCGGCGTTGAAGGTGACCCCGCAGCAGCTCTACGGCGGCGGCGACGGAGCCTGCGCGAGCAACCCCCAGCCCGCCTGCTTCGACGCCAACCGCCCCCAGGTGACCGGCGGCATCTCGATGCCCCCGTTCCCCTTCCAGAACCGGCCGACCTTCCAGCAGGTGGCGACGCCGACCCAGCGGCTGCCGCGGTAGGCGAAGTCACAGCGCTGTGACTAACTTGGTGC
>DASZDI010000213.1:0-10343 GCA_035942135.1 Solirubrobacterales bacterium
GCGCCCGCATCCTCGACGCGGCGACGCCGGCGCTGCCTCCCGCGCTGCGACCGTCACTGGAAGAGGTCTCGGAATTCGCCGCGCAGGCGCGCGACAACCTCGACGTCGCCGAACCGCTGATCGACCGGCTGGCACAGCCGATCGAGGTCGACAAGCAGGTGGTCGGGGGGGCAAGCCCGCCGCTGGAAATCTTCGCGATCGCGGTCGCGGCGACGCTGACGCTCGCCTTCGTCGTCGTCCTCCTGGTCGCGGGGTCGCTGGCGCTGGAGCGGGAGGAGAACGCCTTCCCGCGGCTGACCCGCGGCCTCGTCTCGACCAGCGGGCTGCTCGGCGAGAAGGTCCTGCTCGGGATCGCGGTGGGGCTCCTCGTCACCCTGCTGATGCTGTTCGGGATGCGGTTATTCGTTCCCTTGGACCTGGGCCGGGTCGGCCTCTGGCTGCTGGCGATCGTCGCCGGGGGCGCGGCGCTGGCGGCGGCGGGCGCGGCGCTGGGCGCGGCGGCGCGCGAGGTGCGGGCGGTCTCCCTGCTCGCCTTCATGGTGACCCTGCCGATCGCCTTCCTCTCCCTCGTCCCCTCGGGCGCGGTCAGCCCCGCCGCCTTCGACGCGATCCGCTACGTCACCGCCCTCTTCCCGTTCAAGCCGGCCCTGCAGGCGATCACCGCCGCGCTCGACGAGGCAGGCCCGGGGATCGGCGGCCCGCTCCTGCACCTCGCCGCCCTCTTCCTCGCCTACGCGGCGATCGCGCGGGTGGCGCTGCGCCGCTTCGCGGCGGTCTGAGACGCCGAGTCTGTCTCAGTGGCCCTATAGCGGCACCTGAGACAGACTCGCGGTGGGGTCTACAGCGGCCCCAGCTCCGGAAGCGGTTTGATCCCGCCGCGCTCGACGCAGTTGCGGACGAAGCCCTCGAGGTCGCGGTCGGGTTCCACGTGGGCGCGGACGCGCTCGAGCACCGTCGGCTCGTCGAGCTCCGGCAGGGTCCGGCCCGCGGCGCGCACCGCGGCGAGCGCCACCGCTGAGCCGTCGAGGGAGAGGCAGCCGTGCTTGCTGCGGTAGGCGGAGAGTTCCGTTGCCTCGATGCCCCCGTCGATCCGGCAGGAGATGCCGCCGAGGGCGGCGAGGTCGTAGTTCGGCTCCGTCGCGGTCAGCAGCGCTCGCTGCTCGGGAGTCGGATAAGCGACGAAGACCGGCGTCCTCGCCCCCGGGCTCTCCTTCAGGGTCGCGGGCACGGCGCCGTAGGGAGAGACGTGGGCGGAGTAGACGACGTCGAAGCCCTCCAGCTCGGCCCGCATCACCGGCATCTCCACCCCGGGCAGCGAAGCGAGCTTGCGCGCCAGGGCTTCGGGGGCGGCGTTGGCCCCGTAGGAGAGGAGCGGCGTGCGAGCGGAGAGGTCCGGTCCCGCCGCGGGAAGCTCTCGCGCCTCCCCGTCGAGGTAGAGGTAGGAGCGCTCCGGAGCCACGTACGGGTAGGCCAGCGCCCGCTTCAAGATCGCTGCCGTCTGCGCCGGATCGACCACCTCGCTCAATCTCGCAGATAGGGTCGGCAGTGCATGCGGGTTCTATTCATCGGCGACGTGGTGGGGAGTCCGGGGCGGAAGGGACTGCGCGAGACGATGCCCGCGCTGCAGGAGCGCTACTCGCCCGACCTCGTGAGCGTCAACGGCGAGAACTCGGCCGGGGGGGTCGGGATCACCCAGCGCACCGCCAACGACCTCTTCGATTCGGGCGCCGGCGTGATTACCACCGGCAACCACGTCTACCGCCACCGCGAGGCCTACGACTTCCTCGAACGCGAGGAGCGGGTGATCCGCCCCGCCAACTACCCGCAGGCGAACCCCGGCCGCGGCCACACCGTCGTCGAGGCGGGCGGGATGCGGGTCGGCGTGATCAACCTCAGCGGCGGCGTCGGCCTCCGCGTCGCTCGCTCCCCCTTCGACACCGTCGACGCGATCCTCGACCGGATCGAGGCCGATGCCGTCGTCATCGACTTCCACGCCGAAGTCTCGAGCGAGAAGGTGGCGATGGGCTGGCACCTCGACGGTCGCGTCGCCGCGGTCTTCGGCACCCACACCCACGTCCCCACCGCCGACGGCCGCGTCCTCCCCGGCGGCACCGCCCACATCTCCGACGTCGGCATGACGGGATCGCGGACCAGCGTCCTCGGAGTCAAGCCGGAGCAGGCGCTGCGCTCGCTGATGGTGCAGATGCCGACGCGGTTCGAGACGGCCGAGGAGGACGTCTGGGTGATGGGGGCCGTTGTCGACGTCAACGACAAGGGGCTTGCGGACTCGTTCCAGCAGGTGATGGTGGCTGCTCCTGTCGAGGGCTCGTAGCGCTGGCGAGAGGGAGTGGATACCCCCTTCACTTAACTTGCTCGGGTGGGGCGTGCGCCGGCAGTCCTAGGTTCGGACGACCGAGAAGTACAAGACGTTCCGGGGGTATCCACTCCCTCTCGGACCGCGGCGAGGGATACGAGGAGCAGGGGGTAGAACCAGACTATGTAGAGGTAGAACCAGTGGTGGAGGGTGAGCTGGAGGGCGATCAGGAGGGCGGCTGAGAGGGCGGCTAGTTGGACCAGGGACTTGCGCCTCGGGATTACCGCGAAAGTCAGGGCGGCGATGCCGGTGGCGGCGAGGATCGCGAGGCGGAGGGGCTCCAGGGAGGTCTGGCCCCAGAGGCTGAAGGGGGACTCGCGGCCGGCTTGGCTGGCGATGGTGCGTTCGTAGAAGGTCTTCAGGCCGGGGTCGATTGCCGGCCAGGTCATGGCGGCGGCCGTCACCAACGCGAAGCCGAGGACGAAGAGGGCGGCAGGGCGGCCGATCAGACGGTCCTGCGCGCGAGGTTTACGTGCTCGAACCATCTGATCGGCCGACTCGTCACCGCTCCGGTAGGTGAGGAGCATCGGGACGAGGGGAGCTGCGACGAACTTGGCCCAGGTCGCGGCGGCGAGGGTTGCGCCGCGGGCGAGGGGGCGCGCGGCGAGGAGGAGGGTCGCGACCAGGAGGGCGGCGATCAAGGAGTCGTTGGAGTTCGACTCGAGGGCGTAGGCGGTGTAGGGGTAGGCGGCCCAGCCGAAGGCGAGAGTGGCGGCGAGGCGTTGGCCGGACGGGCCTGGGCGGATGCGGAGGGCGAGCAGGATCAGCAGGGCGAAGGTGCCGACGTCGAAGAGGATCGAGGCGGCGTGGGCGGCGGGGAGGTCGTCCCACTCGCCCGACCAGGGCCAGATCGCCTCGAAGGGGACGTAGGCGAGATAGTTGACCGGGCCGTAGGTGTCGCCCTGGGAGATGTCGGCGGGGAAGTTGTCGTAGAGCGGTTCCCCGTGGGCGATCCGGTCGGCGCCGACGACGCCCGCGTAGCCGACGTCGATCGCGCCGGAGTCGGCGACGTTGAGGCCGACGCGGAAGCCCATCAGGAAGAGCGCCGCGACGATCATCCAGGCGACCGGCCAGACCGGGCGCAGCCCCTCCCCCCTCCCTCGCAGCCCGATCCAGAGGGAACGCCCGAGGAGGTAGAGCAGCACCGGGTAGGCCAGCGGGACCGAGACGCCGATCTCGGCGCGGTTGAAGAAGTAGTGGGAGACGCCGAAGCCGAGCAGGACCAGCAGGTCGAGGTTGGCGACGCGGCGCAGGCGGCGCCAGTCGACGAGGCCGATGAGGAAGATCGCGCAGAGGGGCAGGAAGATGTACGGCGCGTTGAGCTTGTGGCCGAAGGCGCCGGAGTAGCCGCGGGCCATCTTCCAGGCGACCTGGTGGCCGGTCCAGGACTCGGTCACCTCGCCGCTGTGCGGGTCGACCAGCACCAGCGCCAGCTGGTCGCCGGCGTCGAAGTAGGCGACCTCCCACTTGCCCTCGTTGAGCACCGCGGTCGCGGCCAGGTCCGGGTGCTCCCGGCGCTGCTCGCGGATCTTCGGGTCGCGATCGGCGATCGCGGTCGCCTCGTCGCGGCTGATCCGCTCGGGAGAGCTCGCAGGGCCTCCGTCTGCCGTCGTCGCCGCGCCGCTCGTCGCCGGCGCCGCCGACGCGAGGAAGACGACCAGCGCGATCAGGAGCGCCGGGCGCCTCACCCGCTCGCCGCCACCCCGAAGTGCTCGCGGATGACCGGAGCGACGTCGCGCAGCGCCCACTGCTCCCGCTCGTCCGCCGTCTCCGGCCCGCAGCCGACGAAGAGCAGCGGGCCGAGCGAGTCGCCCGCGTGCAGGGCGCCGTGACTGCCGCCGCCGGCGTGGCTGACCCCGCCCCAGTCGACCGCCTCGAAACCGGGCGCCAGGGAGACGACGAAGTCGCCCGCGTGCGGCGCCGTCAGCGCCGACCAGACCCGGGCCAGCGGGTCGGGGTAGGTCTCGCTGCTGAGCCGCCCCTCGGCGACCGAGGCCTCGAGCGCCGCCAGGTCGCCCTTCAGCTCCCAGCTGCCGCCGCGCAGGTCTTCGACCGTCGAGGGGGAGCGCTTTCGTTTGGAGGAGGAGCCGCTTCCCTCGCCGGCCGTCCCGCCGCCGGGACGGAACCGCAGCACCGCGTCCCGCCGCTCGACCACCGCCCACTCGCCTCCTCCGTTCGACATCCCGGGGCTCTCGCGCCGCAGCTGCTTGCCCTTCGCGTCCTCCAGCCGGCAGATCAGGTCGACTCCCTCGATCACGCCGAGCCGCTCCCCCACCGCGACGGGCTCGGCCCGCTTCCCCTCGCCCTCCAGCAGGTAGACGTGGGCGGCGCGGCCGGTCGGGCTGACCGCCAGCTGCGCCAGCTCCGGCCGCTCCTCGGAGGGCTGCAGCACCGACCACTCGGCAGCGAGCAGCTCGGCCAGCGGCAGGCCGCGGTGGACGTCGGTCTGCGAGTGGTCGGCGAGCAGGATCACCGCGTGGGTCTCGAGGAACTCGTCGAGCCCGCCCGCCGCCTCGGCGAAGGTCGCGAAGGCGGCGTCGGCCTTGGCGATCGACTCGACGCTCGCCTCCGGCCCGTGGTGGTGGGAGTAGTGGTCGTTGTCCGGCAGCGACAGCAGCAGGAAGTCGTAGAGGTCCTCGCGCAGCAGCTCGGCCGCACAGCAGGCGGCGTAGCCGTCGCGGTTGCCGGGGATCGAGGTCGACCGGCACGGCACCTCGCGGCTGGCGTAGAGGTCGCCGTAGAAGAGGTCGGTCGGGCCCCAGGTGTGGTGGTGGAACTTCAGTTTGGTCGCGTCGATCGCGCGCCGCAGCAGGCCCTCCAGGGAGACCTCGTGCCGCTGCCGGCCGCGGTAGATCAGGAACGGCGTGCAGGCGGTGCGGGCGCCCTCGTCTTCGAGGCTCTCGAAGACCGTCTCCACCTCGGGGCTGAGATGGGCCAGGTTCATGTTGTAGACGAGGTCGTAGAGGGCGCGGAAGACGCCGAAGGCGCGGGTCGCCTCCAGCGAGGAGCCGTACTCGACGTAGCGCCGCTCGAGCCGGTGGTACCAGTTCATGCCGCTGATCCAGTGGCGGTCGGCACCGACCCCGGTGACCATCTCGGCGCTGGCGACCGGCGTCACCGAGGGGAAGCTGGAGACGCAGTCGGGGATCAGCACCCCGCGCTCGATCAGGGTGCCGAAGGTCGGGGCGCGGTCCTCGGCGACGGCACGCCGCAGCATGTCGGTGCGCAGCGAGTCGACGTAGGTGAGGACGAGCTTCTTCGGGGGCGGCATGGTCGGAATGATCGCGAGTCCGGGCCGACCGTCGCTATCCGACGCTCAGCGCGGACTCGGCGAGAGCGCCGTGGCTAGCGGAGGACGCGGAGGCCGGCGTGCTTGCGCTGGGCGCGGCGGTGGCGGGTGATCCCCAGCCAGACCAGCGCCGCGACGACGACGATCACGGCGTACTCGAAGAAGAGGGCGATCGCGACCACGATCACCGCCGCCAGGGCGACGATGAACGCCAGCGCGCCCGCGCCGCTGCCCTCGCGGCGGCTGGCCCCGTAGACGAGGTCGCTGATCACGACGCAGCCGAGCGCGGCGCCGACGGCCGCCGCCAAGGCGCCGGTGACGCCGCTCATCAGGAACCCGGCGATCAGCCCGATCACGGCGGCGAGGATGGTCATCCGCCCGCGGGCGGAGCCATGGGTGCCGGCGGTGCCGGCGAGCATCCCGATCGCGATGCCGATTCCGAGGTCGATGAGAATCTCCATGTGCGAAAACCTAGATGATCGGTCCCTGGTTCGCGTGTGACCGAGGGTGTGCATGGCCGAGCAGGTCAAGGACGCAGGGCGAAGCCTTTGGCGGTGCCAAAGGCGAGCCCGAGGACGCAGAGATGCGAAGCGCCATGCGCGCATCCGGGTACGCGGGAATCAGGGACCGATCGTCCGCTACCCGGATGGCCGCGCGTCGATCCGCCACACTTCCGGGATGAGCGAAGTGCCCGAGCCGACCCACCGACGCCGCTCCCACGCCGGCACCCGCGACCTCGAGCGCTACGCCGGGCTGTTCGCGGAGCGGACCACGGTGATGCGCTCCTCGGCGATGCGGGACCTGATGGCGATCACCGCGCGGCCGGAAGTGATCTCCCTCGCCGGCGGCCTCCCGGACACCTCGACCTTCCCGCCGCAGAGCTTCGCCGCGCAGATGACGCGGATCGCCCAGGAGTCGGCGGCGGAAGCGCTCCAGTACGGCCCGACCGAGGGCTTCGAGGAGACCAAGGACTGCATCCTCGAGGTGATGGGCGCGGAGGGGATGCTGCCCGACCCCGACGACATCATCGTCACCACCGGCGGCCAGCAGGCGATCGACCTCGTCTGCAAGACGCTGGTCGACCCCGGCGACGTGGTCATCTGCGAGGCGCCGACCTACCCCGGCGCGGTGCCGGTCTTCTGCAGCTACCAGGCCGACGTCGTCCAGGTCGAGTGCGACGAGGACGGGATGCGGGTCGAGGTCCTGGAGCAGCTGCTCGCCGACCTGCGCCGGGAAGGGCGGAAGCTGAAGTTCATCTACTCGGTGCCGAGCTTCCAGAACCCGGCCGGGGTGACGATGTCCCTGCAGCGCCGCCACCAGCTGGTCGAGCTGGCGCGGGCCAACGAGCTGCTGGTGATCGAGGACAACCCCTACGGGCTGCTGCGCTACGAAGGCGAGCCGATGCCGCCGCTCTACCAGCTCGACGGCGGCGACTTCGTCATCTACCTCGGCACCTTCTCGAAGATCCTCTCCCCCGGGATCCGCCTCGGCTGGGCGGTGGCGCCGCCGCCGGTGATGGAGAAAATCGTCCTCGGCAAGCAGGCGGCCGACCTCTGCACCTCAACCCTGACCCAGTACTTCGTCCGCGAGTACTTCGCCGAACGGCGCTGGCAGCAGTACGTCGACAACCTGGTCGAGATCTACCGCGGCCGGCGCGACACGATGATCGAGGCGCTGCGGATGCACTTCCCGGCGGAGGCGACCTGGACCGAGCCCGAAGGCGGGCTCTTCATCTGGGCGACGCTGCCTGACTACATCGACACCGGTGACCTGCTGGCGAAGGCGCTGCGCGCCGACGTCGCCTTCGTCCCCGGGCAGGCGGCCTACGTCGACGGCCGCGGGCGGCACTCAATGCGGCTCAACTTCTCCGGCGTCAGCGACGACGAGATCCGCGAGGGGGTGCGGCGGATCGGCAAGGTGATCGCCGAGCAGGTCGAGCTCTACGAGGCGCTGACCGGGGAGCAGCGAGTGGCGGAGCCGGCGGAGGAGTCGGCCCCGAACGTGGTCCCGTTCCGCAAGGCCGGGGGCGAAGCCGGGTGAAGGTCGCGGTCCTCAAAGGCGGCCGCTCGCTGGAGCGCGGCGTCTCGCTGCGGTCCGGGGCGCGGGTCGAGGACGCGCTGGAGCGGCTCGGCCACGAGGTGCTGCCGATCGACGTCGGCCCCGACCTCGTCAAGCGCCTGGTCGCCGAGCGGCCGGAGGTCGCCTTCGTCGCCATGCACGGGGTCGGCGGCGAGGACGGGACGGTGCAGGAGCTGCTGGAGATCCTCGGCATCCCCTTCACCGGGCCCGGGGCCGCCGCCTGCGCCCGTTGCATGGACAAGGTCCTCGCCAAGGACGCGATCGAGGAGACGGGGCTGCCGACGCCCGACTGGTTCGCCTGCAACCAGACCGCCTTCCGCGAGTTCGGCGCCGCCGACGCGCTGGGGCACCTGGAGGAGAGCCTCGGCTTCCCGCTGGTCGTCAAGCCGAGCCGCGGCGGCTCCGCCCTCGGGGTCAAGTTCGCCGCCGCGCCGGGGGAGGTCCCCCAGGCCCTGGTATCGGCCTTCATCTACGACGAGCGGGTGCTGCTCGAGCGCTACGTCGAGGGCCGGGAGCTCGCGGTCAGCATCCTCGGCGACGAGCCGCTGCCGGTGGTCGAGGCAGTCCCGCTCACGGGCGACCGCTACGACTTCGAGGCCCGCTACGAGATCGGCCGCACCCGCTTCGCCTGCCCGGCCGAGCTGAGCGCCGAGGAGGAGCGCGCCGTCACCGAGGCCGCCCTCGCCACATACCGCGCCCTCGGCTGCACCGGCTTCGCCCGCATCGACCTGATCCTCGCCGCCGACGGCCCCTGGCTGCTGGAGGCCAACGCGATCCCCGGCCTCACCGACACCAGCCTCCTCCCCCAGGCCGCCGAGGCCGCCGGCCTCTCCTTCGAGCAGCTGGTCGAGCGGATCCTCGAGCTCGCGCTCGAACCCGCCGCGGCCTAGCTGCGGGAACTAGGAGTCGCCCTGGGCGAAGTCCTCGGGGGTGACTTCGTCGAGGAACTCTTTGAATTTGTCGACGACCTCCTCGGTGTCCTCGACCTCGTGCTCGAACTCGATCGCCGACTCCTCGATCACCTCCTCGGCCGCGAAGATCGGCGCCGCCACCCGGACCGCCAGGGCGAGCGCGTCGGAGGGGCGGGAGTCGATCTCGACCTCGGAGCCGTTGATCGAGACCGTGATCGAGGCGAAGAAGGTGTTGTCGCGCAGCTCGGTGACGGCGACCCGCTCGCACTTCGCGTCGAGGTTGTCGAGCACGTCGGAGAGCAGGTCGTGGGTCATCGGCCGCGGCGTCGAGGCGCCCTGCAGCTTCATCAGGATCGCCGCCGCCTCCGGGTGCCCGATCCAGATCGGCAGGAAACGGTTTCCGTCCACGGTCTTCAGCAACACGATCGGCTGCTTGCCGACCATGTCGAAGCTGACGCCGTAGATCTGCATTTGCTGCAAGAGAAGCTCCCGACCTGGTTGAAAGGCGAAAGTATAGGTCGGGCTTCTACCCGCTCCAGCGCTGGGGCTATCGCGCAGAGGCGATGGGCGATCCTGGATTCGAACCAGGGACCTCGTCCTTATCAGAGACGCGCTCTAACCAACTGAGCTAATCGCCCGCTTCGGCCATCGGCCGGGCAACATCGTAGCGAGAGGGCTTCGAGCTCGCCGATCCCGTCGCCTTTCCCGGGAGGCGCCTCGCTATGGATGGTATTTCGTACATATGGAGGTTTTATCGTCCATATGGCTGGTAACCTGTCCAAGTGGACCTGGCTCGGCCCTATACCGCGATCAGCCCTACTCTCGACCCTGCAGTGTTGACCGTTCTGGCCGGGACGAGTCGCCCGCTGACCGGCCGCGAAGTCGCCCGCCTCGTCGGCCGCGCCTCTCACAGCGGGGTGATCGCGGCGCTCGAGCGGCTCGTCGACCAGGGCGTCGTCGATCGCGAGGAAGCGGGCCGGGCCTTTCTCTTCACCCTCAACCGCGAGCACTTGGCGGCCCCGGCGGTCGAGGTGCTGGCGGACCTGCGTGAGGAGCTCCTCCGCCGCATCCGCGACAGGGTTGAGAGGTGGAACGTCAAAGCGCGCCACCTGTCGCTGTTCGGCTCGGCGGCCCGGGGCGACGGGGGGCTCGACAGCGACATCGACCTGTTCGTGGTCAGGTTCGGGGCGATCGAGCGCCAGGAACCGGTCTGGCGAGAGCAGGTCGACCTTCTCGGTTGGCAGGTCGAGCGGTGGACCGGCAACCCCGCCAGGATCGTCGAGGTGGAGGAGCGCGAGGTCGCGCCCCTGCGGGAAGAGCGCCCTCCCATAGTGGACGAGCTCCTGGCCGACGCGATCGGCCTCGTCGGCCCTGACGTCTCGGCCCTGCTGGGCACGGCATGAGTCGCGGGCGGGGCGGGGCGCGGACCCAGCTGTGCTCTAAGGAGCACGCCCGCAATCGCCTCGGGCATGCCCGCAAGTTCCTCGAGGTCGCGGAGATGACCGCCGGAGAAGCCGGCGATGTCGAATACGCCAGCGCTGCCGCCGCGCTTGCCGTGCTGGCGGGCATCGCGGCTTCCGACGCCGCCTGCTGCGCTGCGCTCGGGCGCCGTTCCCGCGGGCAGGATCACCTGCAGGCCTCCAAGCTGGTCGAGCAGGTCGAGCCAGGGGGTCCACAGGCGGCGAAAGCC
>DASZDI010000214.1:0-9604 GCA_035942135.1 Solirubrobacterales bacterium
CCTCGACTGCGTGGTGCTCGAACCGACCGTCGAAATCGACGGCGAGACGATCGTCAGCAGCGGCGACCTGCTGGTCTGAGCCGGGACGATGCCGCCGCTCCTCGCCGTGCCGAACGTCTCGGAGGGGAGCGACGCCGAGCGGCTGGCGCGGCTGGAGCGCGCCTTCGGCCGCGGCACGACCCTGCTCGACCGCCACTCCGACGCCGACCACGGGCGCACCGTCTTCACTCTCGCCGGGCAGGCTGGGGCGCTGGCCGAGGCGCTCGCCGCCGGCGCCGAGGAGGCGGCCGAGACGATCGAGATGGACTCCTACCGCGGCGCCCACCCGGCGATCGGCGCGCTCGACGTCTGTCCCGTCGTCTGGCTCGACCCCGCCGACCGCGACGCCGCCCGGGCCGAGGCGGTCGCCGCGGCGACGCGGATCGGCGGCCTCGGCGTCCCGGTCTTCCTCTATGGCGAGCTGGCGCGGGAGCCGGGCCGGGCCGAGCGCGCCTACTTCCGCAACGGCGGCCTCGCCGAGCTCTGGCTGCGGATGGAGTCGGGGGAGCTGCGGCCGGACTTCGGCCCCGACCTGCCGCACCGCACGGCCGGGGCGACCCTGGTGACGGCGCGGCCGCCGCTGGCCGCCTTCAACGTCGAGCTCGACACGGGCGACGTCGAGGTCGCCCGTGCCGTCGCCGCCGGCCTGCGCGAGGCGGGCGGGGGACCGCCGGGGGTGCGGGCGATCGGCCTGCTGCTGTCCAGCGGCCGCGCCCAGGTCTCGACCAACGTCCACGACCCGCTGACGGTGCCGCTGGGGGAGGTCGTCGAGCGGGTGCGGGAGCTGGCGGCGCCGCTGGGCGCGCGGCCGCTGGAGGCGGAGCTGGTCGGCCTGGTCCCGCAGGTGGCGCTCGCCGGCTACCCGGAGGAGGTGCCGATGCGCGGCTTCGACCCGCGGCGGCACGTGATCGAGCGGCGGCTGGCGGCGCTCACCGACTAGATTTCGCTCATGGCCCAGACGAACAAGAAGCGTCGGCGCAAGCGCCGCGGCACCCAGGGGGGCCGGGGCGACCCGGCCGCTCGTCGCAGTCGTCCCCGCACCCGCGAGGAGGCGAAAGCCGCGGCCCGCGCCCGCCGCAAGCCCACGGCCAGGGAGGACCTACCGCCGACCTGGCGCAGCTCGATTATCCGCGGCCTCGTCGCGGCGGTGATCTTCGCGGTGCTGCTGATCCTGCTCTTCAAACGGCCGGTCGGCGCCTCGCTCCTCTTCGGCGCCTTCATGCTGGTCTTCTACGTCCCCGCCGGGTACTACATCGACATGACCCTCTGGCGGCGGCGCGAGCGAGCCCGGATCCGCGCCCGACAGCAGCAGTAGCGATGGCCCTCGAGGTCGAGATGCTCACGGTCGGCCCGATCGCCGAGAACTGCTTCCTGTTCCGGCGCGAGGGCTCCGACCGGCTGCTCATCGTCGACCCGGGCGAGGAGGCGGAGAGGATCCTCGCCGCGGTCGAGGCGAGCGGGACGCAGGTCGAGGCGATCCTCCTCACCCACTGTCACTTCGACCACATCGGCGCCGTGGCGCCGGTGGCGCGGGCGACCGGGGCGCCGGTCTACTGCCCGGAGATCGAGGTCCCGGTCCTCGCCGACATCATGGCCTTCGTCCCCTGGAAAGAGTTCGGCCCCTACGAGAGCTACGAGGCCGACGAGGTCGTCCGCGGCGGCGAGACCCTGGAGCTGGCGGGGATGGAGATCGACGTCGTCTTCACCCCCGGCCACAGCCCCGGCCACGTCACCTACGCGGTCCGCGGCGAGGAGGCGATCTTCTCCGGCGACGTCCTCTTCCAGGGCTCGGTCGGGCGGGTCGACCTGCCCGGCGGCGACGGTCCGACCCTGCTGGCCTCGATCGGCCGCCTGCTCGACGCCTACTCCGACGAGACGGTCGTCCATCCCGGCCACATGGGGACGACCACCCTTGGCGCCGAGCGCGCGACCAACCCCTTCCTCGGCTCCCTGGCACGGTAGCGAGACGGCGCGCCGGGTGCCCGTCCGAGCACGCGCGAGGCGGGGGAGAGGCACTAAGGTCGCCGCACGATGGCGAGCAAGTTCCAGGCACCCCGCGGGACCTTCGACGTGCTGCCCGCGCAGGCGCGCTCGCGGGCGCGGCTCGAAGCCGCCGCCGCGGAGATCTTCGCCCGCGCCGGCTACGAGCCGATCGCGACGCCGGCCTTCGAGGACACCGCCCTCTTCGAACGCGGGGTCGGCAAATCGACCGACATCGTCCGCAAGGAGATGTTCACCTTCGAGGACAAGGGCGGGCGCAGCCTCACCCTGCGGCCGGAGGGGACCGCCTCGATCTGCCGCGCCTACCTGGAGCACGGGATGCACAAGCTGGCGCAGCCGGTGAAGCTCTCCTACCTCGGCCCCTTCTTCCGCCACGAGCGCCCGCAGGCCGGCCGCTACCGCCAGTTCCACCAGCTCGGGCTGGAGTGCATCGGTACCGACTCGCCCCTGGCCGACGCCGAGGTGATCATGCTGCTCGCCGACCTGCTGGGCGAGCTCGGCGTGCCCGGGGTGGAGCTGCGGATCGGCAGCCTCGGCTCCCTGGAGGCGCGGCGCGCCTACCTGGAGGAGCTGAAGGCCCACCTGCACGCGCACGAGGCCGACCTCTCCAGGGACGTGCGGGAGCGGATCGACATCAACCCGCTGCGCGCCTTCGACTCCGACGACGAGGGGACGCGGGAGGTGATGGCGAGCGCGCCGACGATCGTCGGCCGGCTCGAGGGCGAGGACGCCGCGCACTTCGCGGAGGTGCGGGCGCTGCTCGACGCCGCCGGCGTCGCCTACGTCGTCGACGAGACCCTGGTCCGCGGCCTCGACTACTACACCCGGACGATCTTCTCCTTCGTCTGCGACGCCCTCGGGGCGCAGTCGGAGATCGGCGGCGGCGGCCGCTACGACGGCCTGATCGAGCAGCTCGGCGGCCCTCCGACGCCCGCTGTCGGCTTCGCCGCCGGGATCGAGCGGATCCTGTTGGCGCTGGACGAGGAGCCGCCCGCCACGGGCCGCGACGCCTTCATCGCGATCGCCGACCCCGAGCAGCGGGCGCGGGCGATGACGCTCGCGGTCGAGCTCCGCCACGCGGGCCTCTCGGCCGAGGTCGATCTCGCCGGGCGCAGCCTCAAGAGCCAGTTCAAGCAGGCCGACCGGATCGGCGCCCGCCGCGTCCTCATCCTCGAGGCCGACGGCAGCGCCCAGCTGCGCGACATGGAGACCGGCGAGCAGCGCGCGGCGGATACCGGCAACCTTGTCGACGAGATGACGGGAGGGGAGAAGTGAGCGAGGGCAACGCCTACCGCGACACCTGGTGCGGCGAGGTGCTGCCGGACAAGGTCGACTCGCAGGCGCGGGTCGCGGGCTGGGTCCACCGCCGCCGCGACCACGGCGGTCTGATCTTCATCGACCTCCGTGACCGCAGCGGGATCGTCCAGCTCGTCTTCAACCCCGACAGCTCCGGCGAGTCCTTCGAGCTCGCCCACAAGCTGCGGGCCGAGGACGTGCTGAGCGCCAGCGGCTCCGTGGTGCGCCGCGCCGAGGACACCGTCAATCCCGAGCTCGCCACCGGCGAGGTCGAGCTGCTCGTCACCGGCGCCGAGCTGCTCGCGGGCTCGGAGACGCCGCCCTTTCAGGTCGAGGGCTTCAGCGGCGAGGTCGGCGAGGACACGCGGCTGCGCTACCGCTACCTCGACCTGCGCCGGGAGAAGATGCAGAAGGCGCTGCAGCTCCGCCACCGGGTCGTCGCCGCGATGCGCGAGTTCCTCGATGGCGAGGGCTTCCTCGACATCGAGACCCCGATCCTCACCCGCTCCACCCCCGAGGGCGCGCGCGACTTCCTCGTCCCCAGCCGCCAGCAGCAGGGCTCCTTCTACGCGCTGCCGCAGTCGCCGCAGCTGTTCAAGCAGCTGCTGATGGTCTCCGGGTTCGAGCGCTACTACCAGGTGGCGCGCTGCTTCCGGGACGAGGCCACCCGCGCCGACCGCCAGGCCGAGTTCACCCAGCTCGACGTCGAGATGTCCTTCGTCGACGCCGAGGACGTGATCGCCGTCAACGAGCGCCTGCTCGCCCACGTCTTCGCGCGGGTCGGCGGCCCCGAGGTCGAGGTGCCGATGCAGCGGATGGGCTACGACGAGGCGATGGACCGCTTCGGCACCGACCGGCCGGACCTGCGCTTCGGCCTCGAGCTGGTCGACCTCGGTGACGCCCTGCGCGAGACCGAGTTCAAGGTCTTCCGCTCGGTGCTCGACGCCGGCGGGGCGATCCGCGGCATCAACGCCGGTCGCCGCGAGGTGCCGCGCTCCGAGCTCGACGGCTTCATCTCCCGCGCTCAGGAGCTGGGGGCAAAGGGTTTGGTCTGGGCCTTCCGCGAGAGCGATGGCTGGCGCTCGCCGACCGCGAAGTTCCTCTCTGACGCCGAGCTTGCCGACCTCAACCGGCGCCTCGGTGCCGAGGAGGGCGACCTGCTGCTGCTGGTCGCCGACAAGCGCCCGGTCACCGACGCGGTGCTGGGCCAGATGCGGCTTGACCTCGGGGAGCGCTTCGGCCTGATCGACGAGAACGAGAACCGCCTGGTCTGGATCGTCGACTGGCCGCTGATGGAGTGGAACGAGGGGGAGAAGCGCTGGGACTCGCTGCACCATCCCTTCACGGCGCCCGCGGGCGAGTTCGACCCCGAGAACCCGGGCGCGGCGCGGGCGCAGGCTTATGACTGCGTCTGGAATGGCCAGGAGCTCGGCGGCGGCTCGATCCGCATCCACAGCGCCGAGGTGCAGGGGGCCGTCTTCGCCGCCCTCGGCATCGACGCCGAGACCGCCCAGGCGCGCTTCGGCTTCCTGCTCGAGGCACTGCGCTACGGGGCGCCCCCGCACGGCGGCATCGCCTACGGCATCGACCGCATCGTCCAGCGCCTCTACGGCGCCGAGACGATCCGCGACGTGATCGCCTTCCCGAAGACCGCCTCCGGCTTCGACCTGCTCACCGGCGCCCCGGCCCCGGTCGAAGACCTGCAGCTGCGCGACCTCGGCATCGCCGTCAAACCCAAGCTCGCCGGGCACTGAGATGGGCCTGCGGGACTGGATCCCCCGCAGGTGGCGACCGGGACCGGGGCCCGGGCAGACGCCCGTCCACATCGACGACCCCAGCTTCGACAGCTGGGAGGTCGTGCGGGACTTTGCCGACCTGCGCACCGCCCGCGCCTGGCACCAGGCCCTGGCCGAGGCCGACATCGAGGCGGTCCTGACCTCCGACTGGCCCCTGGACCGCTTCAACCGCGGCGACATCTCCCTCCGCGTCCCGGCAGACCGCTGGAGCGAAGCCGAGTGGCACCTCTCCAACTTGGACTAAGGAAGCGATCAGGGGATCGGGGGAGGACTCGCCGGAGCCTCCCCGCTGTTGCTCCGCCGAGTCCTCTCCCGATCCCCTGAGGACCTCCGCTCCAGCCACCGTTTCCGTTTAGAGAGGTCGTTTCGGTGGTACGGTGGGGGCAGGCTCGAGCCCGTACGAGAGCCGTCTCACCGTTTGACCCAACACAAACGGCGCGGGAGCCCTATGTCTCCGGATCTCTTGGGATTCGGAGCAGGCACCCACCTTCACTTGAAGGGATCAAAGCCAGAGGCGGCAACGGCGGGTTGGGGCCTTTTTCGTGCGCCCGAAGTGACGAAGTTGGCACGCAGTGCGCACCACACGCGCGTGCTCCCGCCGCACCATTGGCGTCGTGGAGAACGAACCTGCAATTGACCACCTCAGAGGTGGCAAATCATCGGCTCGTTTGAGGGACCAGACGATGGCGGAGCTGACGAGGGCGCAGCATGGCGTGGTGGCACGGCGGCAACTGCTCGAGCTTGGGATGAGCGGGAGGGGTATCGACGGACGAATAGGGCGCGGTCAGCTGCACGAGGTCTTCCGCGGGGTCTACGTCTTCGGCTCTCGCCGGATCAGTCGAAAGGGGCGGTGGATGGCTGCGGTCTTGGCGGCTGGAGAGGGCGCTGTGCTGAGCCACCGCTCGGCTGGGCGTCTCTGGCGCCTTATGCCGCCGGGGGCGGAATATGTGGACGTGACCTGTGCCCCGGGCCGGATCGTGAGGAGGAAGGGGATAGTCAGCCATGAGTCACTGGTCTTGGACGACGAGAGGGAGGTGGTTGAGGGGATTCCGGTCACTTCGCCGTTCCGCACCATCTTCGACCTGGCCGCGGTTCTCGATCGGCGGCAGCTGGAGCGGGCGCTGCATGAGGTCGAGGTGCGGAGGCTGACGGATCGGGTGTCCCTGCCGATGCTGCTGGAGCGGTACCCGGGGCGGAGGGGGACGCGGGGCCTGCGGGATCTGCTGGGATCCAAGGAGCCGGTCGGGATCACCCGCAACGACTTCGAGGAGGCGTTCCTGGCGCTGATCGACGCACACGGGCTGCCGCGGCCGCGGATGAATGCCGATCTGGCGCTGCGGGGACGGTTCTTCGAGATCGACTGCCTGTGGCGGCGGCAGCGGGTGGCGCTCGAGCTCGACAGTCGCACCGTTCACGCGACGCCGAAGAAGTTCGAGTCCGACCGACAGCGAGACCGCATCCTCATCGCCGAAGGCTGGCGGACCATGCGCGTCACCTGGCTTCAGCTCCGACGGGAACCAGGGGCCATCGTCGCTGACCTGCGGTCGGCACTTGGACTCGCCTCTTCCTAGCGCTTGAACCGCCCGGCCGTCACCCACACCTACCTGCCCTGTGGGTGTGGGTGACGGTCGGGCGTCCAGCGAAGGGACGATGCGCTCTACCCTTGAACCGATGGAGAGAGAGCTCTTCGAGCACTACCTGAGCGACGAGACGCGGCGCGGGCCTGCGCCCGATGGCGCCTTCACCGGCGCTGCCGGGGGGGCGGCCTGCGGCGATCTCTCGCGGATCTCGCTCACCGTCGCCGATGGTCGGATCGCCTCCGTCACCTTCGACGCCGAGGGCTGCGGCGCCACCCGCGCCGCGACTTCCGCCGTCGCCGAGATGGTCGACGGTGCGCCGGTCCTCGACGCGGCGCTGATCGACATCGACACGGTCGACGCCGCGATCGGCGGCCTCACCCCCGCCAAGCGCCACGCCGCCCAGCTCGCGACCGACGCTCTTCACAGGGCCCTTCAGGTCGTTGCGTCCTCCTCGCTTGACCTTGCGACGGACCCGATGGAGCCAGGGACGGGAGGCCCCTCGGAGGAGCCTCCTCGGAACTCGCGACGGAGAGGGGCCTCCCGTCCCTCGCAACGCTCTCGAGTCGCCGTCGCCATGTCCGGCGGGGTCGACAGCGCCGTCGCCGCGCTGCTCGCCCGCGAGCAAGGCGCGGAGGTCGTCGGCGTCACCGTCAAGCTCTGGGCCGATCCGAACACCGACGGGGCCAAGGCCTGCTGCTCCCCGGAGGCCGTGCTCGGCGCCCGCGGGCTCGCCCACCAGCTCGGCATCCCGCACTTCACCCTCGACCTCGAGGAGGACTTCCGCCGCCGCGTCGTCGGGCGCTTCGTCTCCGGCTACACCGAGGGGCAGACCCCCAACCCCTGCATCCTCTGCAACGGCGAAGTGCGGCTGGGGGCGATGGTCGACCTGGCCGAGCGGCTCGGCGCCGAGCGCCTGCTCACCGGCCACTACGCGCGCATCGTCGAGGACGCCGACGGGCCGCTGCTCGCCGCCGCCGCCGACCGCGCCAAGGACCAGAGCTACATGCTCGCCGCCCTGCCGCCGGAGCTGCTGCGCCGGCTCGGCTTCCCGCTCACCGAGTTGACCAAGCCGGAGGTGCGGGAGATCGCCGCCCGCCACGGCCTCGCCGTCGCCCGCAAGGCCGAGAGCCAGGACCTCTGCTTCCTCGCCGGCCAGGGCAAGCGTGGATTCCTCCGCCGCCACGGCGGCCTGCGCGAGCGGGACGGCGCCGTCGTCGACTCCGCCGGGCGCACCCTAGGCCGCCACCGCGGCCACCACGACTTCACCGTCGGCCAGCGCCGCGGGATCGGCGTCTCGGCGCCGGAGGCGCTCTACGTGCTCGCCACCGACGCCGCCACCAACACCGTCACCGTCGGCACCCGCGCCGAGCTGGAGAAGCGCAGCGTCCGCGTCCGCGACGCCGTCCTGCACCGCGACAGCGGCGAGGTCGACGCGGTGAAGCTCCGCTACCGCTCAAAGGCCCTCCCCGCCACCGTGACGGCGACGGGGAGGGGTCGGCATCCCTTCCTGGACGTACAACTGGGCGAGGCCTTCCCTGGCGTGGCCCCGGGCCAGACGGCGGTGCTCATGGCCGGCGAGAAGATCGTCGGCCACGGCACCATTGCCGCTTGAGGCAGGTCGCTAGACGACCGAGCTGGTCGTGACGGTCGCGGCCTCTTCCTTCCTCATCTGGTTGACGGCTTTGACGCAGCGGCTGAAGGCGGTGCCTTTCTCGCTGCCTTTGCCTTTCACGTGTTGCTTGCTCAAGCCCTTGCACGCTTTCTTCGGGTGCAGGTCCTCGTTTTTGTCAGCCCGCGCCAACGCTTTGACGCAGCGGCTGAAGGCGGTCCCCTTCTCGCCTTTCACGTGTTTCTTGCTCTGGCCTTTGCAGTAGTAGCCGTAGGCTTTGCCTTTCGGGGCATGGGTCTTCGGCGGCTTTTCCGGCTGGTATTCCGGCTGGTACGAGACGGCTCCGGCCATCGCGGGCAACAGGCCCAGCGAGAGCACCGCGAGTACCAACGAGAGCTTCAGGTGCAACTTCATATTTGCCTCCTTCGACAGGGGTCGAACGAACGGTCGAGTCCTCTTAGAACGCAGGCGCCCCTCCGTTCATAAGGGCAAACTTTTCGGAGTGGACGTAAGGCGGGGCGAGGGCGGACAGGTGTCCGAGGCCGCAAATATTTAGGCTTCCTAACATGGGAGGGAAGGAATGAAGGCGAAGGAGATCCGAGACACCTATCTGTCGTTCTTCGCCGAGCGCGGGCACAAGATCGTGCCCTCGGCCTCGCTGGTGCCCTCCGTCCACGACCCCTCGGTCCTGCTCACGACCGCCGGGATGCAGCCGTTCAAGCCCTACTTCCTGGGCCGCGAAAAGCCGCCCGCGCCGCGCCTCGCCGACGTCCAGAAATGCTTCCGCACGACCGACATCGAGGAGGTCGGCAACACCGCCCGCCACATGACCTTCTTCGAGATGCTCGGCAACTGGAGCTTCGGGGACTACTTCAAGGCTGAGTCGATCCCCTGGGGCTGGGAGCTCTCCACCCAGGGCTTCGGGATGGATCCCGAGCGGATCTGGGTCACCGTCTTCGGCGGCGACGAGGAGCTCGGGCTCGGGCCCGACGAGGAGGCGATCGAGATCTGGCGCGCGACCGGGGTGCCGGAGGAGCGGATCGTCCGGCTCGGCCGCGAGGACAACTTCTGGCAGGCCGGCCCGACCGGCCCCTGCGGCCCCTGCTCGGAGCTCTACCTGGACCGCGGCCTCGAGTTCGGCGCCGAGGACGACCGCCCGGGCGACGACTCCGACCGCTTCCTCGAGTTCTGGAACCACGTCTTCATGAGCTACGACCTCGCCGAGGACGGGACCCTGACCCCGCTGCCGACGAAGAACATCGACACCGGCATGGGCCTCGACC
>DASZDI010000215.1:0-3042 GCA_035942135.1 Solirubrobacterales bacterium
GACCAGGAGATCCGCGAAGGGATCAAGCTGCTGGCCGAGACGACCGGGATCTTCACCGAGACCGCGGGCGGCGTCACCGTCGGCGTCCTCCGCAAGCTGGCCGAACGGGGTGCGATCGGCGACGGCGAGCGGGTCGTCGTCTACATCACCGGCGAGGGGCTGAAGACGCTCGACGCGACGCGCGATACGTTCCAGATGCACGAGATCGACCCCAGCCTCGACAGCTTCGAGGCCGAGTTCCGCCAGGAGGTAGCCGTCTAGATGTCAGTCACCGTGAAGATTCCGACCCAGCTGCGCGCCGCCACCGGCGGCAACGCCGAGCTCGAGGTCGAGGGCGGAACCGTCGGCGAGGTGCTTGACGCCGTCTTCGACGCCCACGGCGGCCTCCGCGAGCGGATCACCCAGGACGGCGACCTGCGCCGCTTCGTCAACGTCTACGTCTCCGGCGAGGACATCCGCTTCCAGCAGGGCCTGGAGACCTCGATCAACGACGGCGACGAAGTGACGATCCTGCCGGCGGTAGCCGGCGGCTGAGCACGCTGGCGACTTTTTGGCCCCTCCAGGGGCTAAAAACTCCAACGCGATGAGACCCCCGGTGGTAATCCTCTGCGGCGGCCGCGGGACGCGGCTGCGCGAGCGGACCGAGTCGGTGCCGAAGGCGCTGGTCGAGATCGGCGGTCGGCCGATCCTCTGGCACGTGATCCAGATCTACGCGGCGCAGGGGTTTCGGCGTTTCCTGCTCGCGACCGGCTACATGGGCGAGGCGGTGGCGGAGTTCGCCGCGGCCGAGCGCTGGCCCGACGGGGTGCTGGTCGATTGCGTCGACACCGGCCTGGACACGCCCACCGGCGGTCGAGTCGCGGCCTTGGCGGACGGGCTGCGGGGACAGCGCTTCTGCGCCACCTACGCGGACGGCGTCGCCGACGTCGACCTCAACGGCCTGCTCGAATTCCATGACGAGCACGGCGCGCTTTCCAGCGTCACGGTCGTGCGCCCGAACCTGCAGTGGGGGGTGGCGGAGCTGGACGGCGACGAGGTGACCGGCTTCGTCGAGAAGCCCCGCAGCGAGCACTGGATCAACGGCGGCTTCTTCTGCTTCGAGCCCGGCGTCCTCGACTACCTCGACGCCGAGAGCGTGCTGGAGCGCGAGCCGCTCTCCCGCCTTGCCGTCGATGGGCAGCTGCGCGCCTACCGGCACGAGGGCTTCTGGGACTGCATGGACACCTACAAGGACGCCGTCGTCCTCAACGACCTCTGGGCCGTCGGCCAGGCGCCGTGGCGGATCTGGGACACGGCCGCGGTGGACGCCTCTTGAAGCGGGCGCTGGTCACCGGCGGCCACGGCTTCGTGGCCTCGAACCTGGCGCGGGCGCTGCTCGAGCGCGGCGACGCCGTCACCGTCCTCGACCTGGCACCGCCGCCGCGCTCCGGCCTCGCCCTGCAGGGCATCGACTCCGACGTCGAGCTGCTCCAGGTCGACCTGCGCGACGCGGCCGCGGTCGAGGCGACGGTCTGGGCGGGGGAGTTCGACGTCGTCTTCCATCTCGCCGCCCAGACCCTGGTCGGCCCGGCGATGGCCGACCCGACGCAGACCTTCGAGGTCAACGTGCTCGGCACCTGGACCCTGCTCGAGGCCTGCCGCCGCGCCGATGTCCCGGCGGTGATCGTCGCCTCCTCCGACAAGGCCTACGGGCCGAGCGAGGAGCTTCCCTACCGCGAGGACATGCGCTTGCAGCCCGCCTCTCCCTACGAGGCAAGCAAGGCGGCGGCCGACGCGATCGCCCTCAGCTACCGCCCCGCCTACGGGCTGCCGGTGGCGGTGACCCGCTTCGCCAACATCTACGGCGGCGGCGACCCCAACTTCTCCCGCCTGATCCCGGAGGCGATCGCGGCGGTGCTCGACGGCCGCCGGCCGCAGATCCGCTCCGACGGCAGCCCCGAACGCGACTTCCTCTACGTCAGCGACGCCGTCGCCGCCTACCTCGCGGTCGAGCACGCGGTGGGCGCAGGTGGGCCGGGCGCGGGGGAGGCCTTCAACGCCGGGGGCGAGCAGCCGTATTCGGTGGCGGAGGTCTTGGGGATGGTGGTCGACGTCTCCGGAACCGACCTGGAGCCGGAGATCCTCGGCACCGGCAACCCCAGCGGCGAGATCGACCGCCAGTACGTCGACTCGACCAAGCTGCGGGAGATGACCGGCTGGAGCCCGGAGGTCGAGCTCCGCGACGGCCTGATCCGGACCCTGGACTGGTACCGGGACCACCCGGAGCTGCGCCCGCGGGCCTCTTCAGCAGAGTAATACCTGAAAAAGTATTACTCTTCCTCTGATGAGGATCACCAGCAAAGGCCAGGTGACGATCCCCAAGGAGATTCGGGATGAGTTCGGCCTGCTGCCGGGAACGGAGGTCGAGTTCGTGGCGGAGGAGGGCCAGGTAAGTGTCCGCAAGCTCAAAGGGGTCCGCAACCGGGGGAAGGAAATCGTCGATCACCTCAAACGAGCGAGCGGCGGCGACATCAAGATGTCGACCGAGGAAATTATGCGCCTGACCCGGGGAGAGGATTGGGGCACCGAGCCCTTAGAAGAGGGTGACGGCGACTCTCGTTGACTCCAACGTCTTGATCGACATCCTCTCCGGGGACTCTGCTTGGGCGGATTGGTCGAGTCAGGCACTGGCCGAGCTCGGCGCCGAGGGGCCATTGGTCATCAACGCGGTGATCTACGCCGAGGTCTCACACCGGTACACGCGTAAAGAGACTCTCGATCGCGAGCTGCCCGAGGACGTGTTCATCCGCGAGAACATGCCTTGGGCAGCTGCATTCCTAGCCGGCAAGGCATATGCGCAGTACCGCCGACAGGGCGGGCACCGGCGCTCGCCGTTGCCGGATTTCTTTATCGGCGCTCACGCCTCGGTTGCGGGCTTGCGACTCCTGACCCGAGATTCCGCGCGCTACCGGACCTACTTCCCGAGCCTGGACCTGATCTCTCCCGGCTAGTCTGGTCCCCCATGTGCGGGCGCTTCACCAACACCACCAAGGACACGAAGAA
>DASZDI010000216.1:0-1552 GCA_035942135.1 Solirubrobacterales bacterium
CTGCATCGACTCGCAGTCGTCGTTGAGGCAGAGGTTCCAGGGCCGGCCGCGGAACGGCTGCACTTTCAGACGCGGGGTGCGGTCGCAGATCGAGCAGCGCTCCTCGAGCCGGAAGACGTCGCCGCGCTGGGGCAGCGGGAAGGTCTGGTCGCAGGACTCGGGGTCGTCGAGGGTCCAGCCGGTGCAGCCGACGAACCGTTTGCCCGATTTTTTCGCGCGGATGATCCGCAGCATGTTCGGCGAGCCGTCCTCCTTGGTGCGACCGGCTTCCTCGCAGACCTTGCAGGGGCCGAGGATGCGGTCGTCGTCCATCCCTTTCCAGATCACTTTGGCCAGGTCCTCGCGGCTGCCGTCGATTTCGTCCCAGGTCTTGTGCAGGAGGTCGCGGCTCTCGCCGACGACGGCGCCCTTGGTCATCTCGCCGGCGGCGATCCGGTCCATCTCGGCCTCCAGCGTCGCGGTCATCTCCGGCGTCGCCATCGCGGGGACGTAGTTCTTGAAGGCCTCGTAGAGGGCGATCCCGGTCTCCGAGGGGACCGGCGGGTTGCCGTAGACGTAGCCGCGGTCGAAGAGCTTCTGGATGATGTCGGCGCGGGTCGCTTTGGTGCCGAGGCCGCGCTCCTCCATCATCTCGATCAGTTTCGCCTGGGAGATCCGGCCGGGGGGCTGCGTCTCCTTGTCGACGATCCAGGGCTCGCCGTCGAGCTGCAGGGTCTGGCCCTCTTCCAGCTTCGGGATCTCGTCGTCGGCGGAGCGGGCGTAGGTATAGATCGCGGCGTAGCCGGGGTCGACGACGACCGAGCCGCGGACGAAGTAGGTCTCCGAGCCGGCCTCGATGTCGGCCCGCGTCGACTCGGTGATCATCGGCGGGCTGAAGGTGGCGAGGAAGCGACGGACGACGAGTTCGTAGACCCGTTTCCGCGGCCCCTCGAGGGCGCCCGGGTGGACCGCCTGGGTCGGGTAGATCTGCGGATGGGCGGTCGTCTCTTTTTTGCCGCGGGTCGGTTTCAGCTCGCCGTCGAGCAGGCTGGCGGCGGCGGAGAACTCCTTGATCCGGACCAGCGAGCTGACCAGCTCCCGGTTCGGCAGCGACGACGGGTAGACCGTGTTGTCGGTGCGCGGGTAGGAGATGAAGCCGTCCATGTAGAGGTCCTCGGCGATCCGCATCGCGCTGGCGGGGGTGATGCCGAGGCGGCTGGAGGCGTCGGTGCTGAAGGCGGTGGTGTTGTAGGGGGTCGGCGGCTTGCGGGTGTTCTTGCGGGCCGTGACCGCTTTCACCGTGCCGGGGCTGGAGGTGCCGGCGAGCGCCGCGTCGGCCTCGGCCTTCTCCCAGAACTTGTCGACGCTGTGGTGGGTCTCGAAGCTGCCGTCGGGGTGCTGGAACTTGGCGAAGAGCTCCCAGAACGGTTTCGCGACATGGGCGCGGCGTTCCATCTCACGCTCGACGATCAGGCCCAGGGTCGGGCTCTGGACGCGGCCGACCGAGAGGAAGTTGGAGCCGAAGCGGCGGCTGGCCAGGGAGACGGCGCGGGTCAGGGTCGCGCCCCAGAGC
>DASZDI010000217.1:0-2743 GCA_035942135.1 Solirubrobacterales bacterium
GCCTGGCAGCAGTACTTACCGCAGGCGGCCTGAGGCCCCCGAGAGAGATTGTGCGCCTTGGCGGCTTGGCCCGCCGCGGACCACCCTCTTAGCCGTTCTTGTGGATCAGGCTGACCGGAACGGTCTGCGCTGCAAGCTTGATCTTCATCGCTGTCTACTCACCAGCCCCATCACCAGAAGCCTCGGCCAGTTGCTCCTGACCCTCGTCCTCCGCAGCCGAAGTGCCTTGGTCGCTCTCGGACTCGACCACCAGGGCGACGGCGCTGACGCGGTCGTCGTCCTTGATGTTCATCACCTTGACGCCCTGGGTTGAGCGGCCCATCTGGGAGATGCCGCTGACGGAGGTGCGTTGGACCATGCCGTTTTGGGAGATGAAGAGGAGGTCCTGGTGTTCGCCGACGATCAGGGCGCCAGCGAGGCCGCCCTTCTTCTCGGTCAGCTTCGCGGTGAGGACGCCTTTGGTGCCGCGGCCCTTGACCGGGTACTCGGAGACCGGGGTGCGCTTGCCGTAGCCGTTCTCGGTGACGACGAAGAGTTCGGTGTCGTTGCGGGCGACGTCCATCGCCAGCACCCGGTTGTCCTTGCCGGAGACGTTCATGCCTTTGACGCCGCTGGCGGGGCGACCCATCGTCCGCACCTGCTGCTCGGAGAAGCGGCAGGCGTGGCCGGAGTGGGAGACCATGAGGATGTCGTCTTCGCCCGAGGTCAGCCGCACCTGGACCAGCTCGTCGTCGTCGCGGATCTTGATCGCGATGATCCCGTCGGCGCGGATCGGGGTGTTGTAGGCGAGGAACTCGGTTTTCTTGATCTGGCCCTTGGCGGTGGCGAAAGCGAGGTACTTGTTCTCCTTGAAGTCACGAGTCGGGATCACCGCCATCACCCGCTCCCCTTCGCGCAGCGGCAGCAGGTTGTTGAGCGAGCTGCCTTTGGCGTTGCGCGAGCCCTCCGGCAGCTCGTAGACCTTGATCCGGTAGACCTTGCCGGGGTTGGTGAAGAAGCGCAGGAAGTCGTGGGTCGAGCTGATGTGGAGGTGGGCGATGTAGTCGTCCTCTTTGAGGTTCATCCCCATCACGCCGACGCCGCCGCGGTGCTGTTGGCGGTAGGTCGCCAGCGGCAGCCGCTTGACGTAGCCGGAGGCGGTCAACGAGATCACCATCTGCTGGTCGGCGATCATGTCCTCGATCCCGACATCGCCCTCGAAGTGGGCCAGTTCGGTGCGGCGTTCGTCGCCATAGGCCTCGACGATTTCGGCCAGCTCGTCCTTGACCAGGCCCATCACCCTCGCTTCGTCGCCGAGGATCGCCCGCAGCTCGCCGATCCGCTCCATCAGGTCGGCGTGCTCGGCCCGCACCTTGTCGGCCTCGAGCGCGGTCAGGCGCTGCAGGCGCATGTCGAGGATCGCCTGCGCCTGCTCGCGCGAGAGCTCGAACTGCTCGATCAGCCCGTCGCGGGCGGCGTCGGGATCGGTCGAGGCGCGGATCAGTTTGATCACCGCGTCGAGGTTGTCCAGCGCCACCAGCAGCCCCTCGAGGATGTGGGCGCGGGCCTCGGCCCGGCGCAGTTCGTACTGCGTGCGGCGGGTGACGACCTCGCGCTGGTGGTCGACGTAGTGCTCGATCAACTCCAGCAGGCTCAGCGTCCGCGGCACGCCGTCGACCAGCGCCACCATGTTGGCGCCGAAGGTCGACTGCATCGAGGTTTTCTTGTAGAGGTTGTTGAGGACGACCTTGGCCGGCGGCCCGCCGCGTTTGAGCTCGATCACGAGCCGCATCCCGGAGCGTTCGTCGCTCTCGTCGCGGAGGTCGGAGATGCCCTCGAGTTTCTTGTCGCGGGCGAGGTCGGCGATCTTGGTGATCAGGCCGCCTTCGCCGCCCTTCTTGACCATGAACGGGAGCTCGGTGACGACGATCGCCTCCTTGCCCCCCTTCAGCGGCTCGACGTGGGCGCGGGCGCGGACCTTGATGCTGCCGCGGCCGGACGCGTAGGCGTCGCGGATCCCCTCGCGGCTCATCAGACCGCCGCCGGGGAAGTCCGGGCCTTTGATGTGCTCCATCAGCCCGGCGAGGTCGATCTCCGGGTTGTCGATGTAGGCAGAGACGGCGCCGGCGACCTCGCGCAGGTTGTGCGGCGGGATGTTGGTCGCCATCCCCACGGCGATCCCGGAGGTGCCGTTGACCAGCAGGTTGGGGAACCTGGCCGGCAGGACCTGGGGCTCCTGGGTCGATTCGTCGTAGTTGGGGCCGAAGTCGACGGTATCGGCGTCGATGTCGCGCAGCAGCTCGGTCGCGAGGCGGCCGAGGCGGGCCTCGGTGTACCGCATCGCGGCGGCGGGGTCGTCGTCGATCGAGCCGAAGTTGCCCTGCCCGTCGACCAGCAGGTAGCGCAGGGAGAAGTCCTGCGCCATCCGCACCAGGGTGTCGTAGATCGCCGAGTCGCCGTGGGGGTGGTACTTGCCCATCACCTCGCCGACGATGAAGGCGCACTTGCGGTACGGCCGGGTCGGCTGCAGGCCGATGTCGTGCATCGCGTAGAGCACGCGCTGGTGCACCGGCTTGAGCCCGTCGCGCACGTCCGGCAGGGCCCGGCCGACGATCACGCTCATCGCGTAATCGAGATACGACGAGCGCATCTCCTGCTCGAGCCCGCGGTCCTCGATGTTGCCCGTCAGGGCGTCCAGAGCCATCAGTTCATCTCCCTCTCGAAACCGCAGCTGCGTCTACACATCAAGGAACTTGACCTCTTT
>DASZDI010000218.1:0-8826 GCA_035942135.1 Solirubrobacterales bacterium
GCCCGTAACCGTCGAGGTCGAAGCAGTAGATGAGCTCGGACGGGTGCAGCGGTTCGGCCATCTGCGCCAGGGCGTAGCCGAGCTGGGCGCAGGGGGCGCTGGGGGAGACGTCGGTGCAGGAGACGCCGTCGACGGCGGCGATGTCCATCGCGCGGCCGTAGTAGTGGTTGGAGACGTTGCCCGAGGCGGTCATCTGCGAGTGGTCGGAGCGCAGCGAGCTGATCGTGATCTGGTGGTCCTGGGTCATCACCGCCAGCAGCGCCATGATCCGCTGGTCGAGGACGCCGTTCTGGATGTCCGCCAGCTCCAGCTCGTTGGAGAGGACGAGGTTGCTCCAGTTGATCTGCGAGGCGACGGCGCCCGGCAGGGCGATCGTCCAGTCGCCGGGACGGACGGCGCACCTGCCTTCGAGCCGGCCCGCCTCGCTCTCGACCGCGTCGACGTACCAGGAGGCCTGGTTGTGGGTGAAGACGCCGGCCTCGATCCCGCCGCGGGCCCAGATCAGGCGCGCCAGGGTCGCCGCGGAGTCGTCGATGTCGGCGTGGCGGAGGCGGCCGTCCTTGTCGCCGTCGACCGCGTACTGCCCCCACTCCATCCGGTCGAGGCCGAGCGGCCCTTCGGTCCGCAGCTGGCGCTTGCTCATGCCGCGGCCGAAGTTCGACTCCAGGCGGGCGATCGCGGCCAGCGTCCAGACGCCGCGTTTGCCGAGTTCGTAGCGGGCGGCGGCGGTCTCGAAGGCGCTCAGGTAGCCCGTCGGGACCTGGTCCTTCCAGTCCTCGGCGGGGTTGCAGCTGAAGACCTGGATCTGCGGGCCGAGCCCGAGCCCGGCGGAGCCGCCCGCGGCGACCTCGTCGGCGTAGCAGCCGGCGTTCTCGAGCACGTCTTCGACGTACCAGTCGGCGTGGTTGTAGGCGAAGATCGCGCCGTAGGTGTCCTCCGGCATCCCCGAGGCGCTGAGGTAGCGGGCGGCGGCGTGGATCGCGTCTTCGGGGTTGTTCGGGTCCTTGACCCCGTCGCCGTTGGCGTCGACCCCATAGTAGGCCCAGGTTTCCGGCATGAACTGCATCCAGCCTTCGGCGCCGGCGTAGGAGGGGCCGAGGTTGGTCCCGAAGGCGGTCTCGATCGCGTTGATCCCGGCCAGCACCGCCGGGCCCTGCGGGCCGAGGCCGTATTTGTCGGAGGCCCGGTGGTAGATCGGGATCAGGACCGGCGGCACGCCGCTGATCGCGCAGCTCGACGAGGGCAGCGAGGGGATCGCGAAGGTGCTCGGGCTGGGAGCGGGCGTCGCGCCGACCCCGCTTTCCGTCTCGGCGATTTCCGGCTGGACGGTTTCGCCGCCCTTGTCCTTGCCGCCGTTCCCGGCGCCGACGCCGCCGCTGGGCGGAGGGGCCGTGGGCTTGGGGGGAGTCTCGGGCTCGGGCTCAGGTTCGGGAGCGGGCGGGGGGGCGAGGGTGTCGCCCTGCTTCACCGGGTCGGGAGCTTCGGTGGGAGTCGCGGGAGCTTCCAGCGTCGCGCCGGGCGTCGGCGTCGCCGAGCTCTCGGCTTCCGCCCGGGCGACGGCGACCGGCACCGCCAGCGCCGCCGTGGCCGCGGCGGTCGCCATCACCGCTCTTATCCTGCGGGCGCGCTCCATCAGCCGAGCACGTTGACGACGCGCCACTCTTTGTTCTTCAGCTGTTCCATCTCCAGCCGCAGCTCGCTGGTCGCTCCGACCCGCAGCAGCGAGACGCTGAGGGGGTAGACGCGGCCGTGCGAGGGGGCCGGCACCACGTTGAGGACTTTCGCCTTCGGCACCTCGACGCCGGCGGGCTGCCGCGGCGGCCGGCGCATCAGCGCCCGGGTCAGCTCCGGGGTGGTGGTCGCGACGAAGGCCTCGCGGACGTCGGCCTTGTCGCCGCCGGTCTCGTAGCTGACGAAGGCGTCGGCGAACTTGCGGGCGACGGCGACGGCGGCGGGGCCGGCCGGGGGCCCGTCGACGGCGGCGGTCGAGGTCGAGGCGGAGGCGGAGGCTTCGGCCGGGCGCGCGGCCGGGGTGGAGGAGATCGTGTCGGTCGCCGCGTTGCCGGTGCCGGAGGCGACGGGGCCGGTCTCGAGCGCCTGCGAGCCGCCGACCTTCGAGGCGTCCTCGGCCTCGGCGGGCTCGAAGACGGGGGCCGCTCCCTGCAGGGTCGGCTCGGGCTCGGGCTTCGGCTCGGGGGCCGGTGCCGGCTGCGGCTGCGGGGCCGGCTCGACGGCGACGGCGACCTGGCGGGCCTGGGTCGGCGTGGCTTCGTCGGAGGAGGCGAGGGAGTAGCCGCCGATCCCGATCCCGAGCGCCACCACCACCGCACCGCCGGCCACCGCCGCGCGGCCACGGTCCCCCAGCCCCAGGAAGCGGTCCTGGACGGGCCAGAGCAGGTGCTCGCGCAGCGCCAGCGAGAGGTCCTCGAGGGCCTCCGGCGGGCGTCGCTTCGGGCGCGCGTTGATCGGGGTCAGGTCGTTCTCCATGAGGTTCTGTTGCTGCTCTCCCAGTCCCTAGCTTGAACCAGACAATTAAAGAGCACCTTTGCGTTGTTGTTGTTTCGGCAGGAGTGCCCGCAAAGATGAGCCCTGAACGGCACTCAGGCGGCGCCTGCCACGGGCGCCTCCGCGCGCTCGAAGACGATCTCACCCGCGGCGGCGTCGACCCGGACCACGTCGCCTTCGCCGAACTCGCCCTCGAGGATCTTCAGCGCCAGCTTGTCGACCAGCTGCTTCTGGACCACCCGCTTCAGCGGCCGCGCCCCGTAGGTGGGGTCGTAGCCGAGGTTGCCGAGCAGGGTGCGGGCGTCGTCGGTGAGCTCGATCGCGATCCCGCGCTCGGCCACCCGGCCGACCAGCTGCTCGACCTGCAGCTCGACGATCCGGCCGATGTCGGCCTTGGAGAGCCGGTGGAAGATCACCGTGTCGTCGATCCGGTTGAGGAACTCCGGCTTGAAGGTCGCCGCCAGCACCTCTTCGATCCCCTCGCGGATCTTCTCGTCGACCGCCTCGCCGACGATCCGGTCGGAGCCGACGTTGGAGGTCATGATCAGGACCGTGTTGGCGAAGCTGACCGTGCGGCCCTGGCCGTCGGTGAGCCGCCCGTCGTCCATCAGCTGCAGCAGCGTGTTGAAGACGTCCGGGTGGGCCTTCTCGATCTCGTCGAGCAGGACCACCGCGTAGGGCCGCCGCCGCACCGCCTCGGTCAGCTGCCCGCCCTCCTCGTAGCCGACGTAGCCGGGGGGCGCGCCGATCAGCCGCGCGACCGTGTGCTTCTCCATGTACTCGGACATGTCGAGGCGGACGATCGCCTGCTCGGAGTCGAACATGAACTCGGCCAGCGCCTTCGCCAGCTCGGTCTTGCCGACCCCGGTCGGGCCGAGGAAGAGGAAGCTGCCGATCGGCCGGTTCGGGTCCGAGAGGCCGGCGCGGGATCGGCGCAGCGCGTTGGAGACTGCGGCGATCGCCTCGTCCTGGCCGATCACCCGGTCGTGCAGCCGCTCCTCCATCTGGATCAGCTTCTGCACCTCGCCCTCCATCAGCCGGCTGACCGGGATCCCGGTCCATTTGGCGACGACCTCGGCGATGTCCTCCTCGGTGACGGTGTCGGCGAGCATCGTGCCGGCGCCGGAGTGCAGCTCCTGCAGCCGCGCCTCCTGCTCCTTCACCTTCGCTTCCAGCTCCGGGATCTGGCCGAACTTGAGTTCGGCGGCCCGTTCCAGGTCGGTCTCCCGTTCGGCCCGCTCGACCTCTCGGTTGGCCTCCTCGAGTTGCTCCTTCGCCGCGTTGATCTGCTCGATCGGCTCTTTCTCGTTCTGCCAGCGCGTCCGCAGCTGCGCCGCCTCCTCGCGCAGGTCGGCGAGGTCGGCTTCGAGCGTCTCCAGCCGTTGCTTCGAGGCCTCGTCGTCCTCTTTCCTCAGCGCCTGCTGCTCGATTTCCAGTTGCTGGATGCGCCGCTCGACCTCGTCGATCTCGGTCGGCACCGAGTCGATCTCGATCTTCAGCCGCGAGGCGGCCTCGTCGATCAGGTCGATCGCCTTGTCGGGCAGGAAGCGGTCGGCGATGTAGCGCTCCGAGAGCGCCGCCGCGGCGACGATCGCCGAGTCGGAGATGCGGACGCCGTGGTGGCTTTCGTAGCGCTCCTTCAGCCCGCGCAGGATCGCGATCGTGTCGTTCATGTCGGGCTCGCCGACCAGCACCGGCTGGAAGCGCCGCTCCAGGGCCGCGTCTTTCTCGATGTGCTTGCGGTACTCGTCGAGCGTGGTGGCGCCGACCGCCCGCAGCTCGCCGCGGGCCAGCATCGGCTTCAGCAGGTTGGCGGCGTCGACCGCGCCTTCGGCGGCCCCGGCGCCGACGATCGTGTGCAGCTCGTCGAGGAAGAGGACGATCTGGCCCTCGGCCTGCTGCACCTCGTTCAGCACCGCTTTCAGCCGCTCCTCGAACTCGCCCCGGTATTTGGAGCCGGCCAGCAGCGAGCCGATGTCGAGCGCGATCACCCGCCGGTCGCGCAGGCTCTCGGGGATGTCGCCCTTGACGATCCGCTGCGCCAGCCCCTCGACGATCGCGGTCTTGCCGACGCCGGGGTCGCCGATCAGCACCGGGTTGTTCTTGGTCCGGCGGGAGAGGACCTGGATCACGCGGCGGATCTCCTCGTCGCGGCCGATGACGGGGTCGAGCTTGCCGCTCTCTGCCTCGGCGGTGAGGTCGCGGCCGAATTTCTCCAGCGCCTGCGCGTTGTCCTCGGCGTTGGGGGAGGTGACCTTCGCCGGCCCCTGCACGGCGCGGACCGCGCGCTCGAGCTCGTCGCGATCGGGCAGCAGGTCGGAGACGCCGGAGCCGTCCTCGGCCAGGGCCAGCAGCAGGTGGCCGACGGTGATGTAGCTGTCGCCGAGCCTTGCCATCGCCTGCTCGGCATCGCGGACGACGCGGGCCAGGTTCGAGGACATCCGCGGCTCGTCGCCGTCGCCCAGCGTCGGCAGCGAGGCGATCGCGTCGTTGGCCCGCGCCCGCACCGCCGTCGGCTCGGCGCCGACCTTCTGCAGGACCGGGACCGCCATCGACTCCGCCTGGTCGAGCAGCGCGACCAGCAGGTGCGCGGACGCGATCTCGGGGTTGCGCCGCGTGCGCGCCAGCTCCTGCGCCGCCGCCACCGCTTCCTGCGATTTCACCGTGAATCGATCCGCCTGCATCAGCTCGTCTCCCCGCTCTTCTTCTCCGTTTCGAGTTCTTCGAGCCGCTTGCGCAGCCGCTCGTTCTCGGCGCGCAGCTTCTGCACCTGGTTTTCCAGCGCCAGCACCGTTTCCACCCCGGCCAGGTTCAGCCCCTCGGCGGTCATCTGCTGGATCCGCCGCAGCCGTTCGACGTCGCGCTGCGAGTAGAGGCGGGTGTTCTTCGGCGAGCGCTTCGGCGCGACCAGCCCGCGCTGCTCGTACATCCGCAGCGTCTGCGGGTGCATCTCCGCCAGCTCGGCCGCGACCGAGATCATGAAGACGCCCTGCTCCTCGTTGAAGGTCGCTTTGATCCGGCGCCGGTAGGTGGCCATCAGCGCGCCGCCCTTCGCAGCAGATCCGCCCGCGGGTCGCCGCCGTTGAGCGTCTCGGCCAGCTCGTCGACCGCCTTGCGCTGCTCCTCGCTGAGGTCCTGCGGCACCGCGATCTCGAGCCGGTAGCGGATGTCGCCGCGGCCGCCGCCCTTCTTCGGCGGCCCCTCGCCGCGCAGGCGCTGGACCGTGCCGTGCCTGGTCCCGGGCGCGACCTTGATCTTCTTCGTCCCCTCCAGCGTCGGCACCTCGATCGTGCCGCCGCGCAGCGCCTCGGGGATCGAGATCGGCACCGTCACCTCGAGGTTGCCGCCGTCGAGCCGCTCGAAGACCGGGGAGGAGGCGACCCGCGTGGTCACGTAGAGGTCGCCGGGAGGACCGCCGCGCGGGCCGTCCTCGCCCTTGCCCGCGAGCCGGATCCTGGTCCCGTCCTTGACCCCGGCCGGGACGTTGACCTTGTAGCGCTTGGTCTGCTGGGTCAGCCCGGAGCCGCCGCAGGTCGGGCAGGGGTCCTCGATCACCTGGCCGGCGCCGCCGCACTGCGGACAGGGCTGGCTGATCGAGAAGAAGCCCTGGCCCTGGGCCTCGATCCCGCGGCCTTCGCAGCGCGGGCAGGTGGTCGGCGAGGTCCCCGGCTTGGCGCCGCTGCCGCGGCAGGTGCCGCAGCGGCTGGACTTGGGGACGGTGACGCTGATCTGGGCGCCGTTGATCGCCTGGTCGAAGCTGAGCGCCGCCTCGGTCTCGAGGTCGCGACCGCGCACCTGGCGGGCCTTGGACCGTCGGCCGCCCCCGCCTCCGCCGCGGTTGAAGACCGAGGAGAAGATGTCGCCGAGGTCGACCCCGCCGAAGCCGCCGGCCCCGCCGCCACCCGGGCCGAACGGCCCCTGGCCGCCGCCGCCGAAGCCCCCGAACATGCCCCCGCCGGCGTCGTACTCCTTGCGCTTCTCAGGGTCGGAGAGGACGTCGTGGGCGGCGGAGATCTCCTTGAACTTCTCCTCCGCCTCCTTGTCGCCCTGGTTGCGGTCAGGGTGGTACTTCCGGGCCAGCTTCCGGTACGCCTTCTTGATCTCCTCGTCGCTCGCCTTCTTGGAGACGCCGAGGGTCTTGTAGAGCTCGTCGGCCACCCGTTCCCCCTTACGCGCTCACGACCACCCGGGCGGGCCGGACCAGCTGCTCGCCCATCCGGTAGCCCTTCTGCATCACCTCGACCACGACCCCGCTCTCGGTCCCCTCGACCGGCATCGTCGAAAGCGCCTCGTGCTGGTTCGGGTCGAACTTCTCGCCCTTGGGATCGACCTGCTCGATCCCGTGGCGCTGCAGCGTCTCCCGCAGGCCGCCGAGCACCATCTCGACGCCGGCCCCGAGCCCCTCGCCGTCGCCGCCGCCGGCCGCCTCCAGCGCCCGCTCGAGGTTGTCGACGGCGTCGATCACTTCCCGCGCCACCTCGGCCTTCCCGCGAGCTTGCGCGGCCTGGAGGTCGGTCGCCACCCGCTTGCGGTAGTTCTCGAAATCCGCCTTCGTCCTGCGCGCCAGGTCGAGGTACTCGTCCCTCTCCTTATGGGCGTCGGCCAGCAGCGCCTCGAAGTCCCGCTCGACCTCCTGGGCGCCGTCGTCCTGGGCAGCCGCGGGCTCCTCCGCGGCTGCCTGAGGCTCCTCCTCGATGCGCTCCGGGGCCTCGCTCATTTGGCGTCCTCGTCGACCACCTCGGCGTCGACGACCTCCTCCTCGTCGGAGGACCCCTCGGCGTCGTCGCCGTTGGCCGATGCCTGCTCGGCCGAGGCCGCCGCGTAGATCTGCTCCGACGCTTTGGTCATCGCCGCGGTCAGCGCCTCGACCTTGGAATCGAGCTCCTCTTTGGAGCCGGACTCGAGGCTGTCGCGCACCTCCTTGACCGCCGCCTGCACTTCCTCCTTGGTCGAGTCGTCGACTTTGTCGCCCGCCTCCTCGATCGCTTTCTCCGCCTGATAGGCCGCGTTCTCGGCGAGGTTCCTGGTCTCGGCCAGCTCGCGCTGCACCCGGTCCTCCTCGGCGTGGGACTCGGCGTCGGAGACCATGCTCTGGATTTCCTCGTCGGAGAGCCCGGAGCCGGACTTGATCTCGATCTTCTGCTCTTTGCCGGTGCCTTTGTCGGTCGCGGTGACGTTGATGATGCCGTTGGCGTCGATGTCGAAGGCGACCTCGATCTGCGGCATCCCGCGCGGCGCCGGGGGGATCCCGGTGAGCTGGAATTTGCCCAGGCTCTTGTTGCCGCTCGCCATCTCGCGCTCGCCCTGGAGGACGTGGATCTCGACCGAGGGCTGGTTGTCCTCGGCGGTCGAGAAGACCTCCGACTTCTTCGTCGGGATCGTCGTGTTGCGCTCGATCAGCTTCGTCATCACGCCGCCTTTGGTCTCGATCCCCAGGGTCAGCGGGGTCACGTCGAGCAGCAGCACGTCCTTGACGTCACCGGCCAGCACGCCCGCCTGGATCGCGGCGCCGACGGCGACGACCTCGTCGGGGTTGACGCCCTGGTGCGGGTCCTTGCCGGTCAGCTCCTTGACCTTCTCGCGCACCGACGGCATCCGGGTCATGCCGCCGACCAGGACGACGTGGTCGATCGTCGCGTCGGCGTCGCTCAGCGCCTGCTTGACCGGCCCGACCACGCGGTCGAGCAGCTCGCCCGTCAGCTCGTTCAGCTTCGAGCGGCTGAGCTTGAGGTCGAGGTGCTTCGGCTGCCCCTCGACGGCGGTGATGAAGGGCAGGTTGATCTGCGTCTCCTGGGTCGAGGAGAGCTCGATCTTCGCCTTCTCTGCGGCCTCGTAGAGGCGCTGCAGCGAGTTTTTGTCCTGGGAGAGATCGACGCCCTGGTCGCGCTTGAACTCGGTCACCAGCCACTCGACGATCGCTTTGTCCCAGTTGTCGCCGCCGAGGTGGTTGTCGCCGGCGGTCGACTTCACCTCGAAGACGCCGTCGCCGATCTCGAGGATCGAGATGTCGAACGTGCCGCCGCCAAGGTCGTAGACGGCGATCGTCTTGCCGTCCTGCTTCTCGAGGCCATAGGCCAGAGCGGCCGCGGTCGGCTCGTTGATGATGCGAAGGACTTCGAGGCCCGCGATCTGGCCGGCATCCTTGGTCGCCTGGCGCTGGGCGTCGTTGAAGTAAGCGGGGACGGTGATCACCGCCTGGGTGACTGTCTCGCCGAGATAAGCCTCGGCGGTTTCCTTCATCTTCTGAAGGATGAAGCCGCTGATCTGCGACGGCGAATAATCCTTGCCGCCCGCCTGGACCCACGCGTCGCCGTTCGGGCC
>DASZDI010000219.1:0-2448 GCA_035942135.1 Solirubrobacterales bacterium
TCTCCAACCACGGCGGCCGCCAGCTCGACCGCTCCCTCGCCACCGGCGACGCGCTGCCGGAGGTCGCCGAGGCCCTCGACGGCCGCGGCACGCTGCTGGTCGACGGCGGCATCCGCCGCGGCATCGACGTCGCCACCGCGCTCGCGCTCGGCGCCGACGCCGTGCTCGTCGGCCGCCCCGCCCTCTGGGGCCTCGCCGCGGCGGGCCGGGAGGGGGTCGCCCGGGTGCTGCGGATGCTGCGCGAGGAGCTCCAGTTGGCGCTCGCCCTCTGCGGCTGCACCGCCCCCTCGCAGCTGACCCGCGCGCACGTGCGGAGAGCCCCGATCACCGGCGTATATTCGGTCTGAGTGACCGCTTTACACACTGTCTAGATGGCGCAGCGAATCCCCAGAGACGAGTCGCTGAGCCGTGTCCACGGCGTCGGCGCGCTGTTCTCCGCCGCCTACGGCAACGTCGGCTCCTCGATCTACTACGCCCTCGGCGTCACCGCCGCCTTCGCCCTCGGCCTCACCCCGGTCGCCTTCGTCATCGCCGGCCTGATCTTCATCTGCACCGCCGCCACCTACGTCGAGGCGACCGTGATGTACCCGGAAGCGGGCGGCTCCTCGAGCTTCGCCCGCCACGCCTTCAACGAGTTCGTCAGCTTCGTCGCCGCCTGGGGCCAGCTCCTCAACTACGTGATCACGGCGGCGATCTCGGCCTACTTCGTGCCCCACTACCTGGCCGTCTTCTGGGAGCCGCTGGCCCACGCGCCGGCCGACATCGGCCTCGCCGCCGGCCTCGTCCTCTTCCTCGCCGCAGTCAACATCCGCGGCACCGAGGAGTCGGCCAAGCTCAACCTCGTCCTCGCTGCCGCCGACCTCGCGACCCAGGCGGCGCTGACGGTGCTCGGCCTGATCCTCGTCTTCAGCCCCGAGCTCCTCGTCGACAACGTCCACCTCGGGGTGGCGCCGACCTGGGGCGACTTCGCGCTCGGGATCGCGGTCGGGATGATCGCCTACACCGGCATCGAGACGATCTCCAACATGGCCGAGGAGGCCAAGGACGCCGCCCGCACGATCCCGCGCGCGGTCGGCTTCACCGTCGTCGCCGTGCTCGGCCTCTACATGCTGATCCCGCTCGTCGCCCTCTCGGCGATGCCGGTCACCCAGGGAGCCGGCGGCGAGTACACGACCGCGCTCGGCACCACCTTCGCCGACAACCCGATGCTCGGCATCGCCGAGAACCTCGGCCTCGGCGCCACCCCGACCGAAGTCCTCCGCTACTACGTCGGCGTCTTCGCCGCGGTGATCCTCCTGATCGCGACCAACGCGGCGATGATCGCGGTCTCCCGGCTCACCTACTCGATGGGCCAGTACCGCCAGCTCCCCGAGGCGCTGCGCCAGCTCCACCCGCGCTATCGCACCCCCTACATCGCGATCCTCGTCTTCGCCGTGGTCGCGATCGTGACGATGGTGCCGGGGCAGACCGAGCTGCTGGCGACGATGTACTCGTTCGGGGCGATGCTCTCGTTCACGATCGCCCACTTCGCGGTGATCCAGCTGCGGCGGGTGCGGCCCGAGGTGGAGCGGCGGTGGAAGCCGCCGCTGAACGTCCCCTTCTTCGGGGCCGCGGTGCCGGTCAGCGCCCTGCTCGGCGGCTTCGGCACCTTCGCCGCCTGGATCGTCGTCATGGCCCTCAACCCGCGCACGCTCGCGATCGGGCTCGGCTGGATGGCGTTCGGGATCGTCCTCTACGTCCTCTACCGCCGCAACCAGCGGCTGCCGCTGACCGAGACGGTGAAGGTGGTGCTGCCGGAGCCGCTCGGGGTGGAGGAGGTCGAGTACCGAAGCGTCCTGGTCGGCTTCGAGGACCACGAGAGCTTCTCGCCGGAGATGGTCGCGACCGCGGTCAAGCTCGCCTCGAAGCGGCGCCGCGGCATCCACGTCCACTCGATGATGACGGTGCCGACGAACCTGCCGCTGGGGGCCGAGCTGCCCGAGCAGGAAGCCGAGGCCCAGCGCAAGATCGAGGAGGCGAAGCTGATCGGCGGCCGGCGCGTCACCGGCCACGTCGCCCGGGTCCGGCCCGGCCAGGCCGGCTACTCCGTCGCCGACGAGGCGGAGGAGATCAGGGCGGCGGCGCTCGTGATCGGCCTCCGCTACCGCAACGGGGTGCCGCTCTACGACAAGACCCTGCAGACCGTCCTCGGCGAGCGTCCCTGCCGGGTGATCGTCGTCTCCGACCCGACCGACAAACCGCCCACCGCCCCGGGCGCGACGTCGGCGGAGGCGGCCCGGTGAACGGCGAGCGCGTCTACCGCGGCGCCGTCCGCGCCTTCTCCGTCGCGATGGTCGCGATCGGCCTCGCGGTGCTGGCGGTCACGCTCGCCAACGGCGGCGGGCCGCTCTCCTTCGGCTTCCTGATCGGGATCGCCTTCCTCGTGGTCGGGGCGGGGCGGCTCTGGGT
>DASZDI010000220.1:0-3737 GCA_035942135.1 Solirubrobacterales bacterium
GGTTGGAGACGACCACCCCGGCGGCGCCGTGCGCGAGCGCCAGCTCCGCGTCCTCGGCGCTCAGCAGCCCCTTGACCAGGACCGGAATGTCGCATTCCGAGGCCAGGCCCTCGACGTCGGCCCAGGTGAGGGAGTGGTTCATCAGCGCGAAGGTGTCCTCGATCGTCAGCGCCTCCTCGCCGCCGGTGGCGGCGGTCAGGCTCGGGGTGCCGAGCTCCCGCGGCAGCGTGAAGCGGTTGCGGCGGTCGCGCTCGCGGTTGCCGCCGGGCGGGGCGTCGGCGGTGACGACGATCGCCTCGAAGCCGGCCGCGATCGCCTCGTCCATCAGCGCCCGCGTCACCCCCGCGTCCTTGAAGGCGTAGAGCTGGAACCAGTGCCTGCCGCCCGGGGCCGCGGCGGCGACCTCGGCGGGGCGCGTGGTCGAGAGCGTCGAGAGGCAGATCGCGGTGCCCGCCTCGGCCGCGCCCGCCGCCATCCCCGCCTCGGCTTCGGGATGCGCCATCCGTTGGTAGGCGATCGGCGCGACGAGGACCGGCGCCGCGACCGGCCTGCCGAAGACCTCCGCCTCCGTCGTCACCTCGCTGACGTCGGTCAACACCCGCGGCCGCAGCCGCCACCGCCCCCAGGCCGCGACGTTGTCCCCCAGCGTGATCTCGTCCCCCGCGCCGCCGGCGAAGTAGTCCCGCGGCCCCTGCTCGAGCTTCTCTTCCCCTGCCCGCTCGGCGTCGCCGACGTTGATCCAGTCCTCGTTCACGAGCGCGACCCTACTCCGTTCGAGGCCGCGAAAACCCGTCCTCTACAAGGGTTTTCGCGGCCTCGAGAAGACAGCGGCGCCGCGGAACCGGTCAGCGACCGGGCGAGCCGGCGGCAGCGGTCCCGGGAGGCGGAGTCGGTCCCCAGCTTTCGCGGCCGTCGGCGGTCGCGATCGGGATGCGGGGACCGCCGGTCGCGGGCCGGTCGAGGGTGACGTCGGCGACGGCCTTGAGCCGCGAGAGCGCCTCGCGAGCGCCGCTTTTCCTGCCCTGGAGACCGTAGGGATGGAGGTCGGAGGTGAGCCCGGTCGCCTCGATCCCGGCCTTGTCGGCGAGGAACAGCGCCCGCGGCATGTGGAAGCCCTGGGTGATCACCACCGCCTCGCGCACCCCGAAGACGCTCCGCGCCCGCACCATCGTCGCCCAGGTGTCGAAGCCCGCGTGGTCCTCGAACACGTCCTCGGGCGGCACCCCCGCCCGGACCAGGGCCTCCCTCATCGTCCCTGGCTCGTCATAGGCCCAGCGGTGGTGGTCGCCGGAGACGAGGACCTTCTCCACCTTCCCGGCCCGCCACAACCGCACCGCCTGCCGCACCCGGTCGCCCAGCATCAAGCTCATCGACCCGTCCGGCTCGACCAACGCTCCCGGCACGATCGCCACTTCCACCCGAGGCACCTCCCCCACCTCCGCACTCGCCTCCCCCGCCGAGGTGAGGACATAAGCATTGAGCAGCACCAAGACAAGCGCCAACCCCGCAGCCCCACCAAGCACCGCCTTCGTCAACCGCGGCCACCGCCGCAACGGATAAGTCAAACCCCTGCGCATCGCCAGAACCGTACTTCCCAAGAGCGTCGCCAGGCGAACCTCACGCATCCGACTCCGAACACACCAGAGCGGGCCAAAACTCGACCAAGCACTCCAAGACGCTTCGCGAGGGGGGCCGTGTGCCCCTCTCCCAAAAGCTCAAGGACCAACAACCTGAGCCCTCGGCAAGGGCTCAGCTGCGCAACGGCTTTGGGGAGAGGGGCACACGGCCCCCCTCCTGCAACCGCCTGCCTTTAGAAGTTGACGATCGGAATGATCAGGATGGCAACGATGTTCGCCACCTTGATCATCGGGTTGATCGCCGGGCCGGCCGTGTCCTTGTAGGGATCGCCGACCGTGTCACCGGTCAGCGAGGCCTCGTGCGCCATCGAGCCCTTGCCGCCGTGGGCGCCGTCCTCGATCAGCTTCTTCGCGTTGTCCCAGGCGCCGCCGCCGGCGGTCATGCTGATCGCGGCGAAGAGACCGACGACGATGACGCCGATCAAGAGCCCGCCGAGCGCGTTAACGCTGAGCAGGCCGACGACCACCGGCACCACGATCGGGATCAGCGACGGCAGGATCATCTCCTTCTGCGCCGCCGCGGTGACGATGCCGACGGTCTTGCCGTATTCCGGCTTCTGCGTCCCCTCCATGATCCCGGGGTTCTCGCGGAACTGACGCCGCACCTCCTCGACCACCTGGCCGCCGGCGCGGCCGACTGCCTCGATCGCGAAGGCCGAGAACAGGTAAACCATCATGCCGCCGATGATCAATCCGATCAGCACGTCAGGGCTGGTCAGGTTGAAGAGACCCTCGAGGCTTCCGTAGCCATCGGGCTTCGCCTCCTCGAGCTCGTACTTGAAGGCGGCGAACAGCACCAGCGCGGCAAGCGCGGCGGAGCCGATCGCGTAACCCTTGGTGACCGCCTTGGTCGTGTTGCCGACCGCGTCGAGCGGGTCGGTGACGTTGCGGACGTCCTCCGGCAGGTCCGCCATCTCGGCGATGCCGCCGGCGTTGTCGGTAATCGGACCGAAGGCGTCCAGGGCGACGATCAGACCGCAGAGCGAGAGCTGTGCCATCACGGCGATGCCGATGCCGTAGATGCCCGCGAGCTCGTTCGCGGCGAGGATCGCCAGGGCGAGGACGAGCGCCGGAGCGGCGGTCGACTGGAAGCCCTGGGCGAGCCCCTGGATGATGTTCGTCGCGTGCCCCGTCTCGGAGGCCTCGGCGATCGTCTTCACCGGCCGGAACCGGGTCGACGTGTAGTAGTCGGTGATCACGAACAGCAGCGCCGTCACGGCGATGCCGATCACGGCGCAGAGCCAGAGGTCGGTGACGCTGACCGCAGCGGCGCCCGCTTCGGCGAAGCCGACCTGCAGCGCGTCGCTCATCAGCCAGTCGGTGATCGGGTAGAAGGCCGCGATCGAGATCAGCCCGGAGACGATCATGCCGACGTACAGCGCGCCCTCGACTTTGTTGCTCTTGGTGCGCACGCAGAGGGCGCCGACGATCGAGGCGATGATCGCCACGCCGCCCATCACCAGCGGGAAGATCGCGACCTCGCGGGCGAAGTCCTCGGTGAAGGTGAGGACGCCGAGCAGCATCACCGCGACGGAGGTGACCGCGTAGGTCTCGAACAGGTCCGCGGCCATGCCGGCGCAGTCGCCGACGTTGTCGCCGACGTTGTCGGCGATCACGGCCGGGTTGCGAGGATCGTCCTCGGGGATCCCGGCCTCGACCTTGCCGACCAGGTCGGCACCGACGTCGGCGGCCTTGGTGAAGATGCCGCCGCCGAGACGGGCGAAGACGGAGATCAGCGAGCCACCGAAGCCGAGACCGATCAGCGCGTCGACGGCATCCTTGTCGTCGATGCCGCCGAGGACCAGCGCGCCGTAGTAGCCGGCGACGCCGAGCAGCGCCAGGCCGACGACGAGCAGGCCGGTGACCGAGCCGCCCTTGAAGGCGACGTCGAGCGCCGGCGGGACGCCGCCGCGGGCCGCCTCGGCGACGCGAGTGTTGGCGCGCACGGAGACGTTCATCCCGATGAAGCCGGCCGCCGCGGAGGCCAGACCACCGATCGCGAAGCCGATCGCGACCTCGATGTCCTGGAGGAAGATCAGCGCGATGAACAGCACCACGCCGACGATCCCGATCGTCGTGTACTGGCGGCGGAGGTACGCC
>DASZDI010000221.1:0-2078 GCA_035942135.1 Solirubrobacterales bacterium
GTGTCTACGAGGTGGTCGGAGCCGCGCTCGGCGTCTTCCTCGGACTCCTCGTCGCCGACTATCCCGAGCCGGACCCGGACCCGGTCCTGCTCCCGCATCGCCGCGGTGACGAGCAGCATCGCCGCGATCGCCCCCTTCATGTCGTAGGCGCCGCGCCCGTAGAGCCTGTCCCCCTCGATCTTCGGCTCGAACTGCCCCGAGAAGGCGGGGACGACGTCGAGGTGCCCGTGCAGGACGACGGTCGGCGCCGCCTCCGGCCCGACCTCGGCCTTCAGCACCGGCAGCCCGCGGACCTCGTCCTGCCGAGCCTCGATCCCCCGCGCCTCCAGCCAGCCTTTGACGAACCCCGCCGCCTCCGAGATCCCTTCCGGATCGCAGGTCTCGTAGGAGATCAGCCGCTGCGCGAGGACGACGAGTTCGTCAGACATGGCAGAGAGCCTCGCAGGGATCGGTTAAGGAAAACGAACCTGCAATCGACCACCTCTGAGGTGCCAGATCATCGGCTCGCGTGAAATCTCGACTCTTTCGAAGCGTCGCGGACCGCGAAGGAGGGGTCGGGTGCCCCTTCTCCGGAGGCTCCCGGACCAACACCCCGAAGCGCAGCGGCCGATCAGCTGCGCAACGGCCTCCGGAGGAGGGGCACCCGACCCGTCTCACGCCCCGGCGATAGCGAGGAACGCTTCGGCCCTGTCCCGGTCTTTCTGCGCCCGAGTCCACTGGGCGCTCCCCTGCTCGGCCTCCGAGAGCCGCTGCTCGGCGTCGGAGAGCTGCTCTTTCAGCGTCCCGGTGTCGAGGTTCTCCGGCGGGATCGCCTCCTCGAGCAGGAGCCGGGCGCGGTTGCCGTAGACCTGCAGCCAGCCGTGGGCCTGCGCGTAGCGTTTCGTCTCCGACTCGGAGAGGTGGAGGCGGAGCTCGGTCGGCCGCAGCGCCGCCAGCAGCGGCGCGTGGTTGGCGAGGATGCCGACTTCGCCGACCTCGGTCCGGGTCGAGACCTGGCGCGCGTCACCGCTCCAGACCTCGCCCTCCGGGGTCAGAACCTCGACGTCGACCATGTGCTCCGCGGCCATGCCTCAGCTCCTAGGCCGCGGCCTTGGCGTTCTCGGTGACCTGGTCGATGCCGCCCTGCATGTAGAAGGCGCCCTCGGAGAGGTCGTCGTGCTGGCCGTCGAGGATCTCGCGGAAGCCGCGGACCGTCTCGGCCACCGGCACGTACTCGCCGCTGCGGCCGGTGAACTGTTCGGCGACGAAGAACGGCTGCGAGAGGAAGCGCTCGATCTTGCGAGCACGGGAGACCGTCTGGCGGTCCTCGTCGGAGAGCTCGTCGATGCCGAGGATGGCGATGATGTCCTGGAGCTCCTTGTAGCGCTGCAGGACCTCCTGGACGTCGGTGGCGGTGCGGTAGTGCTCGTCGCCGACGACGTCGGGCTTGAGGATCGTCGAGGTCGAGTCGAGCGGGTCGACCGCCGGGTAGATCCCTTTCTCGGAGATCGACCGCGAGAGCGCCGTGGTCGCGTTGAGGTGGGCGAACACCGAGGCCGGGGCCGGGTCGGTGTAGTCGTCCGCCGGCACGTAGACCGCCTGGATCGAGGTCACCGAGCCGCGATCGGTCGAGGTGATCCGCTCCTGCAGGCCGCCCATCTCGGTCTCCAGGGTCGGCTGGTAGCCGACCGCGGAGGGCATCCGGCCCAGCAGGGCCGAGACCTCGGAGCCCGCCTGGACGAAGCGGAAGATGTTGTCGATGAACAGGAGCACGTCCTGGCCGCCCTGCTCGCGGTAGTACTCGGCCATCGTCAGGCCGGAGAGGGCGACGCGCAGGCGCGCGCCGGGCGGCTCGTTCATCTGGCCGAACACGAGCATCGTCTTGTCGATGACGCCCGAGTCGGTCATCTCGTGCCAGAGGTCGTTCCCCTCGCGCGAGCGCTCGCCGACGCCGCAGAACGCGGACAGGCCGCCGTGCTCCTGGGCGACGTTGCGAATGAGCTCCTGGATGATGACCGTCTTGCCGACTCCGGCGCCGCCTAAGATGCCGACCTTGCCGCCCTTGGCGAAGGGCGCGATGAGATCGATGACCTTCAGAC
>DASZDI010000222.1:0-1677 GCA_035942135.1 Solirubrobacterales bacterium
CCCCAGCCTGGGCCGCCTCGATTGCCGCAGCGGTGACCGAGCCGAACTCGCCGGCTAGGCGCAGGGCGATCTCGCCGAAGCGCTGACTGGTTCCAATCTCTTCGTGCAAGCTTTGGAGGAGATCGGCGTGGGCAGCGGAGACCTTGAGCGCGATCTTGCCCGCGGCAGAGCCGCCGTTTGAGCCCGGCTCGGCTTTTGACTGGTCCGACACAGATTTGACCTTGGCGAAAGCGGCGGACGCCTGACTCTCAAAAGAGCGCTATTTGCGCAAGGACTCTTGTCCAGGACGGATATTCGGCGCCGCTTATTCCAGGCTTCTTCGGCCCGCGAGGGCCTTGCCCAGCGTCACCTCGTCGGCGTGCTCGAGGTCGGCCCCGACCGGCAGCCCGCTGGCGAGCCGCGTCACCGTCACCTGGCCGCGCAGCATGTCGGCGATGTGGAGGGCGGTCGCCTCGCCGGTGGTGGTCGGGTTGGTCGCCAGCACCACCTCCTCGATCCCACCCCGCTCGACCCGCCGCCGCAGCTCGCCGATCTTCAGGTCTTCGGCGTCGACGCCGTCGATCGGCGAGAGCGCCCCGCCGAGCACGTGGTAGAGCCCGCGGTATTCGTGGGTGCGCTCGATCGGGATCACGTCGGCCGGCTCCTCGACCACGCAGATCGTCGCCCGGTCGCGGTTCTGGTCGGCGCAGATCCGGCACGTCGGCCCCTCGGCGAGGTTGAAGCACTCCTCGCAGAGGCCGACCTTCTCCTTGACTTCGCGGATCGCGTCGCCGAGGGCGAAGGCCTCTTCGTCGGGCGCCCGCAGCAGGTGGAAGGCGAGCCGCTGCGCGGTCCGCCGGCCGATGCCCGGCAGGCGCGAGAGCTCGGTGACGAGACGCGCGAGCGGTGCCGGGCCTTCGCTCAACCGGGGAGGCCTCCCATGCCGCCGAGGCCACCGGCGATCCCGCCCATCTTCGAGCTGGCCAGCTCCTGGGCCGCGCGCAGCCCCTCGTTGACGGCCGCCTGGACCATCTCCGAGAGCATCTCGGCCTCCTCGGGGTCGATCGCCTCGGGGTCGATGACGATCTCCCGCAGGGTCATGTCCCCGCCCATCTTCACCTTGACCATGCCGCCGCCGGCGCTCGCCTCGACGACCTCGTCTTTCAGTTTCTCCTGCGCCTCCAGCATCTCGGCCTGCATCTGCTGGGCCTGTTTCATCAGGGCATTCACGTCGAAGCCCCCGGGTCCGCCTCCTCGATTCACCTAACTGACCTCCTCCGCGTCGAACTCGCTCTTCAGCCGCTCCAGCAGCTCTTCCTCGTCGATCTCGTCACTGCCCGGGGCGGGCGTGTCCGGCGGCGCCTCCCCGTCCAACAGCACGTAGGTGGGCCGCAGCCCCAGGCCGGTGACCGCCGCGAACGCAGCGGCGACGGTGTCGCGCCGCTCCGCGCTGTCGGCCTTCTTCTTGTTGAAGGTCATGGTCGGGGGGAACCCGATCTGCAGCCCGTCGTCGCCGAAGGCGACCGGGCGGGCGCCCTCGAAGCTCGCCGCCAGGGCCGGGGCGGTCTCGGAGAGCTTCTGGAGGACGGTGGGCCAGACGCGGACCACGTCGTCGAGGGACATGTCGCCCTGGCCGGCGGGCCGCGCCTCCGACGAGGGGCCTTCGTCCTCGGGGGCTGCGGGCGCAGAGCGCTCGTC
>DASZDI010000223.1:0-3810 GCA_035942135.1 Solirubrobacterales bacterium
CCTCAGGGCCTGCCCGGCTTTAACGCCTCGCGGTTAGTCCCTGTAGAACGACCTCTACCGGCGAGCGGTGCCTTCCGTTGGCCGTCTCGCGGGAGCGCTGGAGCTCACTGGCGAGCTCCCCCACCTGCGCGCTGAAGTTGCCTACCTCCTTGGCCGCCTTGGCGACGTCCCCGGAGTCGATCTTGATCTTCGGCCGGCGCGCCATCGCCTTGCCGAGGCCGCTTTTCTTGCCCCCTTTGGAGGCGGCGAGGGCGAGGCCCCCGGCGGCTCCGGCGAGCGCGGCCCCCCCGGCGACCAGCGGCACCTTCGCTTTGCTCGCGACTTTGCCGACGGTCTTGCCGGCGCCTTTGGCTTTGTCGCCGACGTCTCCGACGGCGCTGCGCACCGCCTCGACCCCCGAGCTTTTGCTCGACGAGCCGTTGCTCGAAGGCGATTTCCTCGCCCGCGATTTGCTGCTGGTGGCTTTCGCTTTGGAGCTTTTCGGTTTAGAGCTTTTCGATTTGGCCGATTTGGGTTTCGACGATTTCGATTTGGTGGACGATTTCGCGCCGTTGGACGCGGATCGTTTTTTCTGGGATTGGGTTTTGGTTTGAGCCATCGTTCCTCTCCTCGATCGTTCCCCTATTGGATCGAGTACCCGATCCAATACCTGCAAATCAGCATGGACGGATAGTTGCGGCGCTCTTCACCACCTCGAAGGCGCTGCCGGGAATTCGCTTCAGCTGGTTGAGGTTGTCGTCGTCCCAGCGGCGATCGCTGGTGCCGGAGAAGAACCAGTTGGAGCCGTTGTCGGCGACGATCAGGCCGTAGCGCTTCATCGCCCTGGCGATCGTCTTCGCGTGGCCGCTGAAGCGGCCGAGGCCGTAGCCGGCCTTGAGTCGCAGCCGCAGGCCCATCGGGGGCGCGGCGGGGTCGGAGGTGTCGCCGGCGCAGTGGGAGGCGGGGTAGACCCAGGCGCCGCGGGTGCTCTCGAAGGTGACGCGGATCGCGTGGTCGAGGCGGCCGGAGGCGACCTCGTCGTAGCGGACGAGGCCGGGGAAGACCGGCAGCCCGGCGGCGTCGGCCGAGGTCCAGCCGTCGGGCCGGCGGGCGGCGGAGCGCAGGTCCCATTCGGTCCCGGAGTCGGCGTTCCAGTGCGGCCGCGGCTTCGGGACGTAGAAGGCGCGGTAGAGCTCGTAGAGCTTGCAGGCGGAGCGGTCGACGACGAGGACGTGGCGGTCGCCGTCGCTGCGGCTGCCGCCCTCGACCGGCGCCTTCGCCGGGACCGGGAACGGCCCCGGGTCGCTCTCCTCGCCGTAGGCGGTGTAGCGGACCGGCAGCTTGCGCCGGCCGGCGCCGACGACCGAATAGGGGAAGCCGTAGGCGCGCGGCGAGCCGAAGTCGGGATGCAGGCGGTCGCCGCCATGGGAGTCGATGTAGGCGATGTAGGCGCCTGAGCGCGGATCCCGCGGCGCCTTCGAGACGTCCTGGTTCCAGGCCGCCTCGGTCGGGAGCGACGGCGCGCGGGGCGAGAGCGACGCGGGCGGCTCCGGGAAGACCGGGCAGGGGCCGAGCGCGGGGTAGGGCCCGACGGCGGAGGCCGATCCCGAGAGCAGCGCTCCGGTGCCGACCAGCGCCGCGGCGAAGAGCACCGCGGCGAGTCCCACGGCCGCCGCCGGTGACCGCATCCGACTTTGTGCACAGCCCGCTGGGTCGAAACTCCGATGCGTCATCCCGGCAGTCCCTCGCGCACGGTGAGGCGGCCGATCTCCAACTCCTCGACCTCGAGTCGCTTTATGGAGAGCCGGCCGATCGCGGCCTTGCCGATCGCCAGGCGGCCGACGCTGAGCCGGCCGATCGCGAAGCCGCCGACGGCCGCGGCGCCCACCGCCAGGGCGCCGATCGCGACGGCGCCGCGGGCCTCTGCGAACGTACTTCTTCCCGGTATGCGGGAACAACTACGTCCGGGCTGCGGGCGGCGCGAGAGCGGGCTCATGCCCGCAACGTACCCGGCCCTAGCCGGGCTCAGCGGTGCCGTAGATCGCCCTCAGCCAGATGTCCACGAGGACGTCGAGGACGCGGTCGTCGGCTAGGGAGGGGGACTCGTCGGCGAAGGTCGCGTACTGGACGCGCTCGTTCATCTGCACGAGGGCGATGGCGAGGTCGCGGGCGGGCTCGCCGGGGGGCGCGGCGCCGCGGGCGCGCTCGACTTCGATCACCGCGGTGACGTCGGCGACCCAGCCCTCCATCACCTCGGCCCAGAGGTCGCGGGCTTCCTGGTTGGTCGTGCGCAGTTCGGCCGCCGCCAGCACCACCGCGCGGCGCTCGCGGAAGGCTCCGTAGAGGTCCTCGAGGCCGCGGCGCAGGCCCGCGTGCGGGTCGCCTTGGGCGAGCGTCGCCAGCGCCTCCTCGCGGCTGCCGGCCGCGGCGGCGACGAGGCGGTCGATGATCGTCAGCACCACCGCGTCCTTGGAGGGGAAGTAGAAGTAGAAGGTGGGGCGGGAGATGCCGGCGCCTTTGGCGAGGTCGTCGACCGAGATCTCGCTCAGCGGGCGCTCCTCCAGCAGCCGCTCCGCCGTCTCCAGGATCGCCCGCTCGCGGTCGTCGCCGCTGGCGCGGGTGCCGCGGCGGCCGCGGCCTTTGCCTTTGGGCTCCGCCGCGGGGGAGGGGCGTCTGGCTTCGGAGGCGGCGGGCATGTGCTCCACGATACATTGCGTCGAGAGAATCGACAAGTCGTTGACACACTCGACACAGTGTTGATAGAGTTCCCGTCGTGAGCAAGCGCGTGATCATCACCGGCGCCGCCAGCGGCATCGGTGAGGCAACTGCCAAGGCCCTGCGCGAGCGCGGGGCGCAGGTCGTCGGCCTCGACCTCAACGCGGGCGACGGCCTGATCGCCTGCGACGTCACCGACCAGGAATCGGTCGACTCCGCCGTCGCCACCGCGATCGAGCGACTCGGCGGCGGTCTCGACGCGGTCGTCAACTGCGCCGGGATCGGGCTCCCGCAGAGCGCCACCCAGGCCCCGGGCGTCGACGCGCTCAAGGTCCTCGACGTCAACCTGCTCGGCACCTGGCGGGTCACCTCCGCGGCGCTGCCGGCCCTGCGCGCCTCCCGCGGGCGCGTCGTCAACATCTCCTCCGGCCTCGCCTATCTCGCCGTCCCCTTCGCCACCGCCTACGGCGCCAGCAAGCGCGGCGTCGTCGGCTACTCCGAGCAGCTGCGCTCCGAGGTCGGCGACGAGGTGACGGTCACCACCGTCTACCCCGGCTACATCCGCACCCCGATCCACGACGCCAGCCAGAGCGCCGGTGTCGCCCTCGAGGGGATGGTCCCGCCGGAGCCGCTCGGCGCCGCGGTCGCCACCCTCGTCCGCGCCATCTACGGCAAGCCCGCCCGTGACCTCGCCACCACCCGGCGCGGCGCCCGGTCCTACGCCGCCCTTCGCCTCCTCCCCAAAGGCCTGGTCGAGCGGGCGATTCGGCGCCAGATGCGGGTAGGTGCCAAGAAGGGCCGCTTCAAGTCCACCCCGATGACGAGCGATCTCCTCGCTCGCCTCAACCGATAGGCAGGAGATTCCCCATGTCCCAGGAGCGTGAGCACGTCAACGTCCTCATCGTCGGCGCCGGCCTCTCCGGCATCGGCGCCGCGGTCCACCTGCAGCAGAACTGCCCCGAGAAGAGCTACGCGATCCTCGAGGGGCGCGAGGCGATCGGCGGCACCTGGGACCTCTTCCGCTACCCCGGCATCCGCTCGGACTCCGACATGTTCACGCTCGGCTACTCGTTCAAGCCCTGGCGCGGGGAGAACTCGATCACCGACGGCGAGTCG
>DASZDI010000224.1:0-4824 GCA_035942135.1 Solirubrobacterales bacterium
CTCCTACGCAGCCGAGTTCGCCTTCGCCGCCGCCCGCTCCCTCTGCTGCGCCTCGATCCGCCTGCGCAAACCGAAGAAGTAGTCGACGCCGCTGATGACGGTGGCGGCGAGGGCCAGGTAGACGAGGATGTCGACTCCGAGGGGAGCGGGGTTGGCGGCGATCAGGGCGATCACGGCGGCGATCTGGAGGACGGTCTTGAGCTTGCCGAGCCAGCTGGCGGCGATCACGATGCCGCGCTCGGCGGCGATCGTACGGAGGATCGTGACGGCGATCTCGCGGCCGATGATCACCATCGCCACCCAGGGCGCCAATCGGCCGAGCGATACCAGGGAGAGCAGGGCGCCGGTGATCAGGAGCTTGTCGGCGAGCGGGTCCATCAGCTGGCCGAAGGTCGTCACCGCGTTGCGGGAGCGGGCGAAATAACCGTCGAGGCCGTCGGTCAGGGCCGCCAGGGCGAAGACGCCGGCGGCGAGGGTGTCGCCGTTCGGGGTCTCCCCCAGCAGGGCGACGACGACAACCGGGACGGCGAGGATGCGGAGGAGGGTGAGCGCGTTGGGGAGGTTGAGCGGGAACATCCCCGCTCCCCTACCCGCTGCGGCCACCGGTGCGGGACGGGCGGCTTCCGCGTCCCGCTTCGCGAAGTACTCCTCGCCCTCGATGCTGACGTGCGGGACCAGCCGCTCCATCCAGCGCGGCAGCCACCAGGCGCGCTTGCCAAGCAGCACCATCACCGCCGGGACCAGCAGGCAGCGGACTAGGGTCGAGTCGATCGCGATCGCGATCGCCAGCCCGACGCCGAACTCCTTCACCACCGGGTTGCCGCTGAGCACGAAGCTGGTGAACACGCAGACCATGATCGCGGCCGCCGAGGTGATCACGCGGCCGGTGTTGGCGACCCCTTCCACCACCGCTCGGCGGGCGTCGCCGTGCTGCCCGAAGTGTTCGCGTATCTGCGTCAGCAGGAAGACCTCGTAGTCCATCGAGAGCCCGAAGAGGATCGCGAACATCAGCAGCGGCACGAAGCTGACGATCGGGATCGCGTGGTCGAGGCCGATCAGCGAGGAGCCCCAGCCGAGCTGGAAGACGGCGGTGACGATGCCGTAGGCCGCGGCGACCGAGACCAGGTTCATCGCCGCCGCCTTGATCGGGACCAGCAGCGAGCGGAAGGCGACCAAGAGGACGACGAAGCTGAGCGCGACGACGATCGCGATCATCAGCGGCAGCTTGTCGCTGATCTGGCCGGCGAGGTCGATGTAGCCGGCGGTCTGGCCGCCGACGAAGGAGTCGGCGTCGGTCCCCTTCAGCGCTTTCGGGATCACGCTCCCCCGCAGGTCTTCGACGAGGTCGACCGTCTCGTCGGCCCAGGGCTCGGACTTCGAGATCACCGTGAAGACGGCGACCGTCCCCTGCTGGTCGACGGTCGGTTCGGAGACGGCGGCGATGTCGGGGGCGGCGTCGATCTCCTTCTCCAGCTTCGGCAGCACCTGTTTCGCTTCGGCCGGCGAGGAGAACTCGGAGGCGATCAGCAGCGGGCCGTTGACGCCCGGCCCGAAGCCCTTGTCGAGCGAGTCGTAGGCCTGGCGCGAGGTCGTGTCCTTCGGCAGCGCGCTGATGTCGTTCTGGCCGAGCTGGAGCTGCAGCATCGGCAGCGCCAGGACGACCAGGACCAGGAGCGAGACGACCGTCGCGAGCCCCGGCCGGGCGCTCACCCGCTCCGCCCAGCGGCGCCAGCCGTGGGGCTCCTTGTCGTCCGGGTGGGTCTTGCCGAGCTTGACCCGCAGCGAGTCGATGTGGGGCCCGAGGGCGCCGAGCATCGCCGGCAGCAGCGTCGTCGCGGCGGCGACCGCGACCACCACCGCGACAGCAGCGGTGAAGCCGAGCGTGGCGACGAGGGGGATCCCGGCGAAGGCGAGCGAGCAGAGGGCGATCACGACCGTGAAGCCGGCGAAGACGACGGCGCCGCCGGCGGTCGCGGTGGCGCGGGCGATCGACTCGCGCATCTCCATCCCTTCGCCGAGCTGCAGTTTGTGGCGGGTGACGATGAAGAGGGCGTAGTCGATGCCGACGCCGAGGCCGATCATCGTCCCCAGGGTCAGGGCCACCCCCGGCACCTCGAGCACGTGCTCGAGCAGGCGGATGATCGAGAGTGCGCAGGCGAGACCGATCACCGCGGAGAGGATCGGCAGCATCATCGCCGTCGCCGTCCCGAAGGCGAAGAGCAGGATGATCACGGCGGCGCCGAGGCCGATCACCTCGCTGATCTCGGTCTCCGGCTTCGAGAGCTGCTGGCCGACGTAGCTGCCCACCGCCGTGTGGAGCCCCGCCGCCCGGGCGGGCGCAGCGGCGTCGAGGATGCGCTGCGCCTCGACTTCGTCGATGTCACCCGGCCCGACCGCGAGGACGACCGGGACGTAGCCGATCGAGCGGCCCTTGCTGAGGAAGGCGGCTCCCTGGGGGCTCAGCGGGCTGACCGCCGAGTTGACCTCGCCGAGCGCTTCCAGCCGCTTCACGGTCTTCCCGATCGCGTCGGCGTACTTCGGCTCGGTCAGCTGCCCCTGCGGCGCTTCGAAGACCAGCGGGTTGCTGCCGTAGGCCTGCTGGGGGAGGTCGTCTTCGAGGAGTTCGGTCGCCTTGGTCGAGTCGGTGCCGGGCAGGGTGAGGTTTTCGCTGGTCTTGCTGCCGGCGGCCTGGCCGAGGGCGACGAGGGCGATCGCGAGGAGGACCCAAAGCGCGATGACGGGATAGTGGTGGCGCGAGCAGAACCGGCCGATCGCGTAGAGGGGGGCCGTCATGGGTTCTTCATCATCTCCTGCGGGTCGGGCGTTTCGCCGGTCTCGAAGGGCTCGGGGACGGTGTCCAGGGGCTTCGCGCCGAGGGCGCGGCGGATCAGGACCAGGCGCTGGGCCTGGTTCGCGGCCATCGAGGCGATCAGCGGCCGCGGCCAGGCGATCGTCAGCTCGGCGACGGCGTTGAGCTCGGCGTCGATCGTCGCGCTTTCGAGCTCGTAGAGGAAGGCGAGCGCGTCGGCCGGCGTCTTCGGCTCTCCCGCCTCGATCGTTTCTGCCGGCGGGTCGGCTTCGCCGTCGAGGCCGCGCAGCGTCTTCGTCGTCGCGTCGACGTGCTCCTGTTCCTGGGTGCGGAACCGCTGGGCGAGGGCGCGGGCGGGTCCGCGCAGCGCGGGCAGGGCCTGGTCGTAGGCCTCGACCGCGGCGAGTTGGCGGGCGAGGATCTCGTTCAGGACCCTCACGTCCGCCTCCTTGTCCGTCGTCGAGTCGCTGCCGCCGCCGCAGGCGCCCAGGGCCATGGAGACGACCGCGACGATGGCCCCAAGCAGGAGAGCGCGGCGCATGGCGCGACCGCGCATGATTCGGTTCGGTGCCATGACGAGGACGCGAACCCTATTGGCGGAGCTGGCGGAGGAGGTCCATCGCTGCCGCCTCTGCCCGCGGCTGGTCGAGTGGCGCGAGGCGCAGGCGGCGAACCCGCCCCGCCGCTATCGCGGCCAGGAGTACTGGGCGCGACCGATCTCCGGCTTCGGCGACCCCGAGGCGCGGGTCGCGATCGTCGGCCTGGCGCCGGCGGCGCACGGCGCCAACCGGACCGGCCGGGTCTTCACCGGCGACCGCTCCGGCGACTGGCTCTACGCCTCCCTGCACCGCACCGGCTTCGCCAACCAGGCGGAGGCGGTGTCGCGCGACGACGGGCTCGAGCTGCGCGACGCCTACGTCACCGCCACCGTCCGCTGCGCGCCCCCCGCCAACAAACCGACGCCCGAGGAGCGGGACAACTGCCTCCCCTACCTGCAGCGCGAGCTGCGGCTGCTCGAGCGCTGCGAGGTGATCGTCGCCCTGGGGTCGTTCGGCTGGGACGGGTTCCTCCGCGCGGCCCGGGCGCTCGGCGAGGAGGTGCCGCGGCCGAAGCCGAAGTTCGGCCACGGAGCGGAGGCGGAGGTCGGCGGTCGGCGACTGCTCGGCTGCTACCACCCAAGCCAGCAGAACACCTTCACCGGGACGCTGACCGTGCCGATGACCGACGCCGTCTTCGAACGGGCTCGCGCCCTCGTCGAATAGGCGATCTTCCCGCGACCTGGCCTTTTACTGGAACCCTCTCCACCGGTTCTTCGGTCTCTTCTGCGCTAACGAACTACGGGGAGGGACTTTGCGCAGGCCACGAATCAAGCGGACCACGGAGGAGATCGAGACGCCGGAGGGGGACGTCTACCTGCTGCGGCCGAGCGCCGACAGCGACATCCGGATCGAGAAGCCCGACGGGGAGGAACGTCGCCTGCTCGCCGCCGTCGACGGCGAGCGGACGCTCGAGGAGCTGCGGGCGGAGTTCGGGGCCAAGGAGGTCGACGACCTGATCGCCCAGCTGCAGGAGCTCGAGGTGGTCGAGGACGCGGCCGACGACGAGCTGCTCCCGGCCGGCGAGCTGGCGCGGTTCGACCGTCAGCTGCGCTACTTCAGCGACATCGGCACCGCCGAGCTCACCCCCTCGGAGTGCCAGCGGCGCCTGCGCGAGGCCAAGGTGGCGGTGCTCGGGGTCGGCGGCCTCGGCGGCTGGGCCGCCTGGGCGCTCGCCTGCTGCGGGGTCGGCGAGATGTGGCTGATCGACGGCGACCGGGTCGAGGTCAGCAACCTCAACCGCCAGATCCTCTACACCGAGGCCGACATCGGCCTGCTCAAGGTCGAGTGCGCGGCGGCCCGCCTGCGCGCCTTCAACTCCGGGGCGCGGATCACCGCCGCCGCGCGGCGGCTGGAGAGCGAGGAGGAGATCGCCGAGTTCATCGCGGGCTCGGACGTGGTCATCGACGCCGCCGACTG
>DASZDI010000225.1:0-11834 GCA_035942135.1 Solirubrobacterales bacterium
GCTGAGCCCGATCTGCTCGTCCTTGACCAAGACGCCGACCTTGTCCTGCGCACCTGCGAGCGAGAGGCGAAAGCCACCCCCGTCCTCGACCTCGTCGATCGCGGCGATGAGAGGACGCTGGGGCAGGTCCGCCAGCAGCGCGCACAACTCCCGCTCGTTCAACCAGCGAGGCGGCCGGGGGTCCCGTCCCGGCTCCGGCCCGCCCGCAGGCGCGACCGAGATCGCGCCGGCGCACTCGCCACCCAGCTCAGTCAGGAGCTGAAAGGGGTTGGTGGCGGAGACGTGGAGAGTGCGGGCGATCGCCCTGAGGAAATCGCCCTCGGGCAGCAGGCCCTCGAAGAACGGAGCGCATTCGTCGTGCTTGTAGGGCTCGGAGCGGACCGGAAGACTGAGCGAGAGGGGCGGCCGTTCCTCGGCGACCCAGTCTTCGTCATAGGTGAAGCGGAGCTTGGCTTGCGAACGTCGTTCGAGAGCGCCGGAGATAACCCCGTGCATGTAGACATCGAGGCTGTCGCCGTCGCTCATCGGACTCGGGCTTCCAGCTGGATGCCGAGCGTCGCCAGCACTCTCATCACGGTCTCGAGTCGAGCCGTCGGCTTCCCCCGCTCCAGTTCGCTGACAAAGCGCAGGTTCGTGTCGGAGACCTCGGCAAGTTCCGTCTGCGTCAGGCCAAGCTCGCGCCGACGGGCACGGATCAGCTCTCCGAGTTCACTCGCGTCATGTACAGGCCGAAGTTCCATTTTCCCGTTCGGGAAAATTATCGGAGCCTCGGGATCTACGGACAGCAGTTTTCCCGTTCGGGAAAATTCCTGCTCACGCTGGCTTAATTATCCCGAGCGGGAAAAACTCAGCGCCGAGGCCCGGCGTCGCACCGATGGGACTTGCCCCAGCCTCGGCCACCGTTGCAGTAGTCGTGGCCGCGGCCGCCGTAGAGCTGGTCGGGTTGGGGGCCGCCGAAGAGGCGGTCGTTGCCGGGGCCGCCGTGGCAGCCGTCTTGGCCCGGGCCCATGATGCAGATGTCTCGGCCGGGGCCACCCCAGCAGCCGTCGCTGCCGGTGCCGTGGCGGCAGAAGTCATTGCCGCGGCCGCCGACGCAGTCGCTGTTGCGGGGGCCGGTGATGCAGACGTCGTTGTTGCCCTTGCCGACGCAGCGGTTGCGGCGGGCTCCGCCGGGGAAGCAGATGTCCCGCTCGGCGTTGCCGATGAACTTGTCGGAGCCGGCGCCGAGGTAGACGACGACGGGCATCGGCATCTTCTCCTTGACCCGGACGAAGTCTCCCCTGGGGCCCATCTTGATTTCGATCACGCGCGCGTGGCGGGGCTTGCAGACGGCGCGCCGGTGGCCGCGCGTGAAGCGGCAGCCGCGGGGACGGTGCCTGGCCATGTTGCCTTTGACGACGATCCTGCCGTGCTTCTTGCTCAGGGTCAGGGTCGAGCCCGAGTGGGCGCCGTAGATGACGATCTTCTTGGTCGGCTTGGCTCCGGACGGCAGCGCCAGGACGGCGACCGCGAGGAGGGCAATCGCCGCGAGCACGCCGACGACGACCTTGCGGGGGGCAGAAGGCATCGCGGGCATACTAATCATGTGTATCGGCTAATAAAACGAAGACCTAAGGAAAACAGTTGATTTACCTGCTCAGACACGGAGACGCCGAGGCGGGCGACGGGGACGACGCGGCCCGCCGCCTGACCGAGAAGGGCGAGCGGCAGGCCCGGGCGGCCGGGCGCGCGCTCGCCGCGACGGGAGCCGAGATCGACGCCTGCCTGACCAGCCCGAAGGTGCGCGCCGCCGAGACGGCGCGGTTGGCCTGCGAGGTGCTGGGGCTCGAGCCCGAGACCGCGAACGAGCTTCGCGGCGGCCCCTTCGACTCGCTCTCCCTGGCCGCCGGGCGCGGCGACGTCCTCCTCGTCGGCCACGAGCCGGTCTTCTCCGGCGAGGTCGCCCGGTTCACCGGCGCCCGCGTGAAGCTGCGTAAGGGCGGGCTGGCGATCGTCGACGGCTCGACCCTGACGGCGCTGCTGCGGCCGGGAGATCTAGCGGCGCTCGCCGACGGCTCCTCCTAGGCGCCCCCTCCCTCGCCTAGGAGTGAACCGGCACGAGCGCCGCCGCGATCTCCTTCGCCCATTCCCGGATCTCGGCCCAGTCACGCCGGTCCCGGTACTCCTTGGGCGTCCCCTCGACCATTGCCCTCTCCATGAAGCCTTCCGGATCGCTCGGGAGGCAGCCGCCGAAGACGACGTGCCCCCTGCCCCCCATGTCCTCGACCTTCTCGGCGAGCTTCGGCGGCTCCACCCAGGCCGGGTCGTCGTCGGCCGGATCCCCCACCGGCCCCGAGCTGAAGACCCAGAAGGGCACCTGCCTCAGCGCCTTGCGGTGCTTTTTGAGGAAGTGCCTGGCGTCACCCCGCCAGCGCTTCATGTAGACAGCGCTGCCGAGGACAACGGAGTCGTAGCCCTCGAGGCTCTGCACCTCACCCGCCGGCTCCAGGCAGACCTTCAATCCCTCCCGCCGCAGGGTCGCGGCGACGGTCTCGGCGCTCGCAGTGGTGGAGCCGCGTGTGGATGCGTAGGCAACGAGGACCTTCATCGACCTTGATTCTGCCGCAATTGGACAAAGTGTCATCGTGACTTCGCCACAGAGGGGACGGGGGTTACCCCGGTGTCAACGCTTCCGGACCAGCGCCACCGGGCCCTGGAGATCGCCCGCAGCCGTCGACTGGCCGGTCAACCAGGGGGCTTCGATCCCGATAGCCTCCGCCACCGACTTTTCACGAGCGAAGGAGAGACGGACTGATGGGACTTCTGGATGGGAAAACCGCGATCGTCACCGGGTCGGCGCGCGGGATCGGGCGCGCCACCGCCGAGCTTTTCGTGAGCGAGGGCGCCAAGGTGCTGATCAACGACCTCGACACCGACGTCGCCAACGAAGCGGCCGGTGAGATCGACGGCGAGACCGCCGTCCACGCCGGCGACCTGACCAAGACGGGCGCCGCCGACGAGCTGGTCAGCGCCGCCGTCGACGCCTTCGGCTCGGTCGACATCGTCGTCAACAACGCCGGCTACACCTGGGACGGCGTCGCCCACAAGATGAGCGACGAGCAGTTCCAGGCGATGCTGGACATCCACACGATCGTTCCCTTCCGAGTCGCCCGCGCGCTCGCCCCGCACTGGCGCGAGGCGGCCAAGGCCGAGCGCAACGAGGGCCAGGAAGTCTTCCGCAAGATCATCAACGTCTCCTCGACCTCGGGGATGATGGGCAACGCCGGCCAGGTCAACTACTCGGCCGCGAAGATGGGCGTGGTCGGCGTGACCAAAACGCTGGCCAAGGAGTGGGGCCAGTTCAAGATCAACGTCAACGCCGTCGCCTTCGGCTTCGTCGAGACCCGCCTCACCGCCGCCAAGGAGGAGGGCGGGGAGATGACCACCCCGAGCGGCGAGAAGATCGAGCTCGGCATCCCCGAGCAGATGCGGGCGATGGCCTCGGCGATCATCCCGATGGGCCGTCCCGCCACCCCGACCGAGGCCTCCGGCCCGGTCCTCTTCCTCGCCTCGCCGCTGGCGAACTACGTGCACGGCCAGGTGCTGAACGTGACCGGCGGCATGTTCGGGGGGATGTACACCTGAGCGAGGCCGGGGCGCGGCCGACGCCGCGCTACCTCGACCTGGCGGCGAGGACCTGGCCGGTCCTGCGCCGCGCCATGGGCGCCCACACGTTCCTCTACCGGAGGACGGGTGGGCGCCTCGGTCACCGCATTCCCGGCCTGCGGGGGAAGATGCTCCTGCTGGATCACGTGGGAGCGAAGACCGGCACCCACCGCACCTCGCCGCTGCAGTACGTCGAGGACGGGCACAACGTCGTCGTCATCGCCTCCAAGGGCGGGTTCCACAAGCACCCGGCCTGGTTCCACAACCTGATGGCGAACCCCGATACGACGGTCCAGATCGGCCCCGAGCACCGTCCCGTCCACGCCCGCGAGGCGAAACCGGAGGAGCGAGAGCGCCTCTGGGCGAAGGCGGTGGCGATCTACCGCCCCTACGAGGACTACAAGGCCCGCGCCGACCGCGAGATCCCGCTGGTAGTGCTCGAGCCGCGCTAGCGATTGGCGAATTAGTCGCGCTATAGGCATGCCAACTCTCCAGTCGTTACTTCGCGCGGCGCTCCTCGGCGACGGGGTCGCCTGACTCGTTGGCGATCTGCTCGGGCGGCCAGGGGCCGGCCCAGTTGTCGCGGGCGCCGTCGATCGTGATCGTCGTCCCGGAGTAGAAGTCGCCGGCCGGGGAGGCGAGGTAGGCGATGAGCCAGGCCATCTCCTCAGGGCGGCCGGCGCGGCCGATCGGGATCGAGCGCTCGAGGTTGTCGACGACCACCTGCGGATACTTGGTCAGCAGCGTCTCGGTCGCGAACTGGCCGGCGGCGAGGGCGACGGTCTTGATCCCGAACCGCGCCCACTCGACCGCGAGCGTCCGCATCATGTTCTCGACCGCGGCGCGGGCGGCGCCGGAGTGGACCATCCCCGGCATCCCGTTGTGGGGGGAGAGGGTGACGCTGAGGACCTTGCCGCCGCCCTGCGGGATGAAGGCCTTGGTCGCGGCGGCGTGGGTCATCAGCCAGGTGCCCTGGACGTTGAGGTCGATCACGGTCTTGAAGCCTTTCGGCGTGATCGCCTCGGCCGGGCTGAGGAACTGGCCGCCGGCGTTGTTGACCAGCACGTCGAGGCGGCCGTGGCGCTCCAGCAGGCCGTCGAAGAAGCGGCCGACCGGCTCCTCCTCGCGGATGTCGAGCGTCTCGTGCTCGAAGGAGCCGGGCAGCGCGGCGGCGAGCTCCGCCGTCTCTTCCAGCGGCTCGGCGCGCCTCCCGCAGGCGACGACGGTGGCGCCGAGGCGGGCCAGCTCCAGCGCCGTCTCCCGTCCCAACCCGCTGCCGGCGCCGGAGACGACGCAGACCTGCCCCTCGAGAAGACCGTCCCTGAAGATCCGCGAATGCGAGCTTTCAGCCATCGGCGGCCAACCCTATAGGCGACCTGAGCCGCGTAGATTGGCCGGTTGATGAGCGTCCACGCCGAACCGCGCCCGCTGCACGAGCCGCTCGCCGGGGGCAGCCGCGGCGCCACCGTCGCGGTCGAACCGCTCGTCGCCGGCCACGTCGAATGGCCGAAGGCGATGATGGTCAGCCCCGGCGGTCGGATGATCAGCGCGAAGCTGCTGCGCAAGCTGATGACCGGGTCCGAGGCGATCTCGATCCCCTGCCCCGCCTTCCTCGTCCGCCACCCCGGCGCCGGCGCGATCCTCGTCGACACCGGCCTGCACCCCTCGATCGCCACCGACCCGAAGGAGAACTTCGGCTCGCTCGGGGCGCGCTTCGGCAAGCCGAGCCTGCAGCCGGGCGAAGACGTGCCCTCGCAGTTGCGCAAGCGCGGCCTCGACCCCGGCGAGGTCCCGCTCGTGGTGATGACCCACCTGCACATGGACCACACCTCGGCGATCTCCGAGTTCCCCGACTCCACCTTCGTCGTCAGCGAGACCGAGTGGCGCTTCGCCGCCGGCGGCCGCAACCCGGCGGCGAACGGCTACCGCCGCGCCCACTTCGACTACGCCTTCGACTACCGCAGCGTCGACTTCGACCGCGACAACATCGACTCCTACGCCAGCTTCGGCCGCACCTTCGACCTCTTCGGCGACGGCTCGGTCCGCCTCGCCTACCTCCCCGGCCACAGCCCCGGCCACATGGCGGTGATCTGCCGCCTCGCCAAGCGCGACTTCGTGATCGGCGGCGACGCCGTCTACCTGCTGGCCCAGCTCGACGGCTCCGAACCCGGCCCGCCGCGCCCCCACGATGCCCACAACCTGCGCCGCTCCCTGCAGGAGCTGCGCCTCTTCCACAGCCAGTTCCCCGACGCGGTGATCACGCCCGGCCACGACCCGGACTTCTACGCCCGGGTCGAGCAGCGCTACGAGTAGCCCGCGCCGCGGCGAACCGGGGCGCTAGCTCGCCCAACCGCGGGAGCGATCCAGCGCCCGCCGCCACTGGGCCAGCAGCTCCTCGCGCTGCGCCGACTCCATCCGCGGCTCGTAGCGGTCAGCCTCCCGCCACATCTCCCCCACCTGCTCGACGGTCCAGGCTCCGGTCGCGACGCCGGCCAGGTAGGCGGCGCCGAGGGCGGTCGTCTCGGCGATCTCCGGCACCGAGACCGGCGCCCCGAGGACGTCGGCCTGGAACTGCATCAGCCAGCGGTTGACGGTGGCGCCGCCGTCGGCCTTCAGCACCTCCAGCCGCTCCCCGGCCGCCGCCTCCTGGGCGCGAACCGCGTCGACGGTCTCGTAGGCGATCGCCTCCAGCGCCGCCCGGGCCAGGGGGGCGCGGCCGCTGCCGCGGGTGAGGCCGACGATCGTGCCGCGGGCGTAGGGGTCCCAGTGCGGCGAGCCGAGCCCGGTCAGGGCGGGGACGAAGTAGACGCCGTCGTTGGAGTCGAGCGAGGCGGCCAGCGCCTCGGTCTCCCCCGCCTCCTCGATGATCCCGAGGCCGTCGCGCAGCCATTGCACGGCGGCGCCGGTGACGAAGATCGAGGCCTCCAGCGCGTAGGCGACCTCCTCCCCGAGGCCCCAGGCGACCGTCCCCAGCAGGCCCTCGGGGACCTCGGGTAGCTCGGGGCCGCTGTTGAGGAGGACGAAGCTGCCGGTGCCGTAGGTGTTCTTCGTCATCCCCGGCCGGTGGCAGGCCTGGCCGAAGAGAGCGGCCTGTTGGTCCCCCGCCACCCCCGCCACCGGCACCTCGCCACCGAACTCGGTGGTGGTGCCGAAGACGTGCGCGGAGGGGCAGGGCTCGGGCAGCCGCGCCGGGTGGACCCCGAGCAGACCGCAGAGCTCCTCGTCCCAGCCGAGCTTGCGGATGTCGAACAGCATCGTCCGCGAGGCGTTCGTGTAGTCGGTCAGGTGGCGGCCGGTGAGCTTGAAGAGGAGCCAGGAGTCGACCGTGCCGAAGACCGCCCGCTCCGCCCCCTCGGCGTTGCGCAGCAGCCACTCGATCTTGGTCCCGGAGAAGTAGGGGTCGATGGTGAGGCCGGTCCGCTCGCGCACCAGCGGCTCGTGGCCGGCCTCGCGCAGCTCGTCGCAGCGCTCGGCGGTGCGACGGTCCTGCCAGACCAGCGCCCGGTGGACCGGCTCCCCGGTCCGCGGGTCCCAGGCGACGACGGTCTCGCGCTGGTTGGTGATCCCGATCGCGTCGAGCTCGGCGCCCTCGATTCCGGCGTCGGCGATCGCCTCGCGGGCGACCCGCCGCGTCACCTCCCAGATCTCATTCGCGTCGTGCTCGACCCAGCCCGGCCGCGGGAAGAACTGCTCGAACTCCGAGTAGGCGCGCCCGGCGACCGCCCCGCCGCCGTCGAAGACGAGGCAGGTGGTGCCGGTCGTCCCCTGGTCGATCGCGAGGATCACGGCGCGTCTATTCCCTCACCTGGCAGCTGCGGATCAGGGTGGAGGCGAGCTTGCGGCCGTCGGAGAAGGTCATCGAGACGCGGGCGAAGGCGAAGATGCCGACGCTGAACCCGGCGGGGGCGGCGCAGGCGGCGCCGAGGTAACTGCGCGGGCGGCCCTGATGGACGAAGTTGCGGTGCAGGCTGAGGCTGATCTGCTTGAGGTAGCCGTGGCGGTTCAAGGAGCGGGGCAGGTCGCTGACGAACACGGTCCCGAAGGTGCCCCGGCTGCGGCGGATGCGGAAGGTGACGATCCGGGTCGTCGGGATCGGGTCACTGCCGAAGACGTGGGCGAGGATCGCCCGCTGCCCGTCGACGATCGCGTTGAAGGCGACGATCCGCCCCCGCAAGGGGAAGTCCGTCTGTTCGGGCAGGGCGAGGGCGCCGACGTAGTGCCCATGCCCGACCAGCGCCGGCCGACAGGCGCGCAGCGCCTGTTGCGTCGACCTGATTTCCAGCTGGGCGCGGCGGCAGAGGGGCAGCCCCTTGGTGTCGATGCTGCCGCCGCGGTTGATCGCGATCGCGATCTGGCGCAGCGCCGGCGGGCGTTCCCCGGAGAGCGTCTTGATCGTCCCCTCGACGTTGACGGTGATCGGCGCCCGCGCGTGGCGCGGCAGCGCGTCGGGGACGATGCCGCCGTCGAACTTGACGAAGAGGTCGCCGCGCTCGGTCAGCTCGGCGTGAGCCAGCGAGGCGCCGAGGAGGCAGGTCGCCAAAAGCACCGCCAGCGCCGCGATCCTCTTTCTCCTCACCCGCATCTGAGCAGGCTAACGCGGCGGTTCAGGGTCAACGAAGTGGAAAATCTTTGTGACCCGCTCAACGGCGCTGCAGCGAGCGCCGGCGCGACAGGTAGACGCCGAGGAAGTCGCGCAGCTGGCGGGCGCGGTGGGTGAAGCCGGCGAGGCTCCTGCCGGTCGCCCGGTGCTCGAGGTCGAGCTCGTACTCGCGCAGGCGGTAGCCGGCGCGGACGGCGTCGACCGTCATCCCGATCTCCATCCCGTAGCGGGGGGCGAACGGCAGCGTCGCCCGCAGCACCTCGACCCGCATCGCCCGCTGGCCGGAGATCGGGGCCTCGGTCTCCAGGCCGCAGAGCCGGCGGATCGCCCAGTGGGCGAAGCCGAGGGCGAGGCCGAAGCCGCCGCCGACCCGGCGGCTGAAGGAGGCGACGGCGAGGTCGCACTCGCCCCGCCCCACCGCCTCGACCAGCGGCGCCAGCCGGGCCGCCGAGGCGCCGAGGTCGCCGTCGCAGAGCAGCACCACCCGCGGCGGCGGCGTCACGCTCAGCGCCGCGTCCGCCCCGGCGGAGACGTTGGCGCCCTTGCCGTGCGGCCTGCCGCGGCTGACCACCTCGGCCCCGGCCGCCATCGCCACCTCCGCGGTCCCGTCCTCGGAGGCGTCGTCGGCGACCCAGATCCGCCCCCCCGGGAAAGCCGCCCGCAGCGCCCGCACCGTCTCCCCGATCCGGTCGGCCTCGTTGCGCGCGGCGACCACCGCCGCCAGCGCTCCCGCCTCCCCCGCCGCCATCTCCGGTCCCATCGTCGGGCTATTGTCCCCGCCCATGGCAGACATCGAGGCACACATCACCGGCAACGTCTGGAAAATCGAGGTCGCAGTGGGGGACAAGGTGTCCGACGGCGACACCGTGGTCATCCTCGAGTCGATGAAGATGGAGATCCCGGTCGAGGCCGAGGACGACGGCGTCGTCAAGGAGGTCCGCTGCGAGGAGGGCCAGTCGGTCAGCGAAGGCGACGTCCTCGTGGTGCTGGAGTAGGACCGTGGACGAGCGGCTCGCGGGCGGCAAGCTCCGCCTCGACCGGCCCGCCGAGGCGGTCGTCCGGCTGACGATCTCCAACCCCGAGCGGCGCAACGCCCTCGACCACGAGATCCTCGACGCGATCGCCGAGGCGCTGCCCCAGCTCGACCGCGGAATCGAGAACCGCTGCGTCCTGATCACCGGCGCGCCGCCGCTCTTCTCGGCCGGATACGACATCGCCGGGATCCCCGAGGAGAGCTTCGAGCGCGATGCCGAGGCGCTGGTCGCCCACCCCTTCCACGCGGCGATGGAGGCGATCGCCAAGCACCCCTGGCCGACCCTGGCGGCGGTCAACGGCCACTGCCTCGGCGGCGGCCTCGAGCTGGCGGTCACCTGCGACCTGCGGCTCTGCGCCGCCGGCGCCAAGCTGGGGATGCCGCCGGCCAAGCTGGGGCTGATCTACGGCCATACCGGGCTGCGCAAGTTCCTCGACACGATCGGCCTGGCGGCGACCAAGGACCTCTTCCTCACCGGCCGCAACGTCAGCGCCGAGCGGGCCGAACGGATCGGCCTCGTCAACGAGGTGGTCGCCGACGAGAAGCTGGAACGCGAGTCGGTCGCCCTGGCCGCCGCGATCGCCCAGAACGCGCCGCTCTCGATGCGCGGCAACAAGCATGCGATCGACCTCCTCACCTCCTCCCCGGAGCTGACCGAGCGACAGGAGGCCGGGCTGGTCGCCCTGCGCGAGTCCTGCTTCTCCTCGGCCGACTTCCGCGAGGGCATCCGCGCCTTCGCCGAGAAGCGGCGGCCGCAGTGGCAGGGACGGTGAGCGCGAAGGCGCGCAAGGCCCTTGCCGCCGCCGACCCGACGATGGCCGCGCTGATGACGCGGATCGGGAAGATCGACATCGCGACCCGGCTGCAGCGCCGCAAAGAGGAGCGCCCTAACGACGCCTACGGTGCCCTGCTGCGAGCGATCGTCGGCCAGCAGCTCTCGACCAAGGCCGCCCGCACGATCTACCTCCGCGTGGTCGACCTCTTCGGCGGCACCACCCCCTCGCCCGAGCAGCTGTTGGAGGCGAGCAAGGAGGACCTGCGCGCCTGCGGCCTCTCCGGCCGCAAGACCGAATACGTCCGCGACCTCGCCTCTCACGTCCTCAGCGGCGAGCTGGAGCTCGACCGGCTCGGGGAGCTCGACGACGAAGAGGTGATCGAGGAGATCGTCGCCGTCCGCGGCCTCGGCCGCTGGACCGCCGAGATGTTCCTGCTCTTCCACCTCGAACGGCCCGACGTCCTCTCCGGCGGCGACCTCGGCATCCGCAAGGCGATCCAGATCGAGTACGGCCTGGAGGAGATGCCGCCGCCGAAGCGGGTGCTGGAGATCGGCGAGCCCTGGCGCCCCCACCGCAGCCTAGCCTCGCTCTACCTGTGGGAGTAGTTGGCGGCGCCGCCGGATTGACGCCACCGCCCGAGGCATCTGAGAGGGTTGCGCCATGGACTTCCTGAAGGTGCTCCCGCTCGCGGTCGTGATGGTCGCCGGGCCTCAGATCATCTCCGCCTTCCTCTTCGCCACCAGCGACTCCTGGAAGCGGATCTCAGCGGCGTACGTGGCGGGGGCTGCGCTGTCGATCCCGCTTGTCGTCGCGGCCGGGTACCTCCTCGCCCACGGCGCCGGAGAAGCGGGCGAAAGCAGCGACTCAGGACTGGCGACGATCGACTACGTCCTCGTCGCCCTCCTCCTCTTCGCCGCTTACCGCAACTTCAGCGGCCGCAACAACACCGAGCCCCCGAAGTGGATGGGGAAGCTCCAGAACGCGACTCCGAAGACGGCCTTCGTCCTCGGCTTCCTCCTCCTCGGCTTCTTCCCCAGCGATCTGGTCACGTCGGTCAGCGTCGGCGGCTACCTGGCTGGCCATGGAGACCCCTACCTGGAGGCGCTCCCCTTCGTGGTGGCCGCGCTCCTCCTGCTTGCCCTGCCCTCGCTCCTGGTCCTGACGATGGGTCGGCGCGCGGAGTCGGTGCTGCCGAGGGTGCGCGGCTGGATGGACCGGAACTCGTGGATCATCAGCGAGGCAGTGATCGTCTTCTTCATCGCGATCGTCCTCAGCGGCTGAGGCCGTCAGCGCGGTAGATCGGCGCGCAGGTCGAGCACGCGCTGCACCGACTCCTCGAACTCGGGCCGGTCGAGCTTGCCGGCGCGCAGCTTCTCGACCAGCGTCCGCCGGGCCCGCTCCGCCGGGCCGAGGCGCGCGAACAGCAGCAGGTCGACACCGGCGCGGGCGCCGGCGGCGGCGACCCTGGCGGTGCCGCCGAAGTCTTCGACCGCGGGCGTTTCCAGCGCGTCGGTGATGGCGACGCCCTCGAAGCCGAGGCGGTTGCGCAGCTCGCCGGTGACGATCGAGCGGGTGAAGGCGGCGGGGTCGTCGGAGAAGGCGGGGTAGATCGCGGTGCTGAGCATCACCATCTCTCCCCCGGCGGCCTCGAAGGCGGCGTAGGGCTTCTCGTCGACCGCGCGCAGCTCGCTCTTGGAGAGGTCGATCCTTTCGACCGAGAAGTCGGTGTTTTCGCGGGCCGCGCCGAAGCCGGGGAAGTGCTTGGCCGTGGCCACCACCC
>DASZDI010000226.1:0-4303 GCA_035942135.1 Solirubrobacterales bacterium
GCCAGGAAGAGCGCGGCCCTGGCGATCTCGTCCACCTCCCCGAAGGCGCCGCGGGGGACGTGGACCAGGCGGCGCGCCGCGCGCTCGGGATCCTTGGCGAACAGCTCGAGCAGCAGCGGCGTGTTGACCGGGCCCGGGCAGAGGGCGTTGACGCGGACGCCGCGGTCGGCGAACTCGACCCCGAGCTCGCGGGAGAGTGAGAGAACCGCGCCCTTGGAGGCGGTGTAGGAGCTCTGCGAGACGGCGGCGCCCATCGTCGCGACGAAGGAGGCGACGTTGATCACCGAGCCGCCGCCCGCCTCGATCAGCTGCGGGATGCCGTGCTTGCAGCAGAGGAAGACGCTGCGCAGGTTGACGTCCTGGACCCGCTGCCAGGCCTCGAGCGAGGTCTCGAGGACCGAGCCGTCGTCGGTCGGGTTGATGCCGGCGTTGTTCATCAGCACGTCGACGCGGCCGACCTCGTCGGCGATCCGCCGGAAGGCGGCGGCGACCTGCTCCTCGTCGGAGACGTCGGCCTGGATCGTCAGGTCTCCCTCGGCGCCGTCGGCGGCGAGGTCGATCCCGACCACCCGCGCCCCCTCCGCCGCGAAGAGCCGCGCCGACTCGGCGCCGATCCCGCTCGCGGTGCCGGTGATCACGCAGACCTTGCCCTCCAGCCTCGCCATCGCTCAGCCCTCCTCGGTCGCGTAGAAGACGTTCTTGACGTCGGTGTAGTGCTCCAGCGCGTCGGGGCCGAGCTCGCGGCCGACGCCCGACTGCTTGAAGCCGCCGAACGGAGTCGAGACCCGCACCGAGGTGTTCGAGTTGATCGAGATCGTCCCGGTCTCGATCGCCCGCGCGACCCGCAGCGCCCGCGCCCCGCTGCCGGTCCAGATCGATCCCGAAAGGCCGTAGATCGTCTCGTTGGCGAGCCGCACCGCCTCCTCCTCGTCGGCGAAGGGGATGACGCAGGCGACCGGGCCGAAGATCTCCTCCGCGGCGGCGCGGTCGGAGTTGGAGACGGGCGCCAGAACCGTCGGCGGGAACCAGTAGCCGGGGCCGTCGGGGGCGCTGCCGCGGATCGCCACCGGTGCCTCCTCGGGCACGAAGCCGGCGACGGTCTGCCGCTGCGCGGCGGAGATCAACGGCCCCATCTCGGTCGACTCGTCCAGCGGGTCGCCGACCGCGATCCCCTCGACCGCCGGCTGCAGCGCCGCGAGGAAGTCGTCGAGGGCAGAGCGCTCGACGAGGATCCGCGAGCGCGCGCAGCAGTCCTGGCCGGCGTTGCCGAAGACCGCCGGCGGTGCGGCCGCGGCCGCGGCCTCGAGGTCCGCGTCGGCGAAGACGACGTTGGCCGACTTGCCGCCCAGCTCCAGCGTCACCCGCTTGATCGTCTGCGCGGCCCCGGCGGCGATCCCGCGGCCGACCTCGGTCGATCCCGTGAAGGCGATCTTGGCGACGTCGGGGTGCTCGACCAGCCGCCGGCCGCAGACGCTGCCCGGCCCGGCGACGACGTTCAGCACCCCCTCCGGCAGCCCCGCCTCGGTCGCGATCTTCTCCAGCTCCAGCGCGGTCAGCGGCGTCAGCTCGGCGGGCTTGAGGACGACGCAGTTGCCCGCCGCCAGCGCCGGCGCCACCTTCCAGGAGGCGATCGTCAGCGGGAAGTTCCAGGGCACGATCAGCCCGACCACGCCGAGCGGCTCGCGGAAGGTCATGTCGACGCCGCCCGCGACGGGGATCGTCTGCCCGAGCAGCCGCTCCGGCGCCCCGGCGTAGTAGCGGAAGGTCTCGATCACCATCCCGATCTCGCCGCGGGCGTCGCCGATCGGCTTGCCGGCGTTGCGCGCCTCCAGCCGCGCCAGCTCCTCCCGCCGCCCCTCGATCGCCTCGGCCAGGTCCCGCAGCAGCTTCGCCCGATCCCCCGGCGCCACCGCCCGCCACGCCGGGAACGCCGCCTTCGCCCGCGCCACCGCCGCGTCGACCTCCTCGACGCCCGCCCGCGGCACCTCCGCCATCACCCGCTCCGTCGCCGGCTCGATCACCTTGATCGCGCTCATCAAGCCCGCTCCTCAGTTGCGTGGTTCCTTTGTCCGGATATAGAGGACAAAGGAACCACGGAACTGCGCGCTGCCTCGACCAGCGCCGAGATCACGCGGCTCTCCTCGTCCTCCTCGGGGTGCCAGATGACGCCGAGGGCGAAGCGCTTGCCGGGGAGCTCGATCGCCTCGGGCAGGTCGTCCTCCTCCGACCATCCCGTCACCTTCAGCCCTTCGCCCAGTTGGTCGACGCCCTGGTGATGGTGGGACCAGACGACGAAGCCCTCGACGCCCGCCGCCGCGCAGGCCAGCGAGTCGGGGTCGAGCCGCACGTGGTGCTCGCTGAAGGTCCCGGCCACGGTGCGGTGCGTCTCGCTCCCGCCCGCCTCCGGCAGGTGCTGGACCAGCGTCCCACCGAGGGCCACGTTCAGCAGCTGCATCCCGCGGCAGACCCCCAGCACCGGCGTGTCCCGCTCCAGCGCCCGCCGTGCCAGGGCCAGCTCGAAGCGGTCGCGGTCGGGCCAGGTGCCCTTCGTCTCCGGGTGCGGCTCGGCGCCGTAGCTCGCCGGGTCGATGTCGGCGCCGCCCGCCAGCAGCAGCGCGTCGACCCGGTCGAGCAGGAGGTCGGGGTCCTCGACCGCCGCCTCGTCGGGCGGCAGCACGATCGCGATCCCGCCCGCCCGCTGCACGCAGCGCACGTAGGAGCGCGGCGTCAGCGTCACCTCGTAGCCGTTCCACACCCCCCAGGACACCCGCTCGACCGCCGCGCAGATGCCGATGACGGGATCCATTACAGCCGCTCGAAGCCCCGGTAGCGCTCCCAGTCGGTGACGGCCGCCTCGAAGGCCTCGATCTCCACGGTGGCGCGGTTCAGGTAGTGGTCGACGACCTCCTCGCCGAAGGCCTCGGCCGCGACCTTGCTCGCCGCGAAGGCGTCGCGCGCGTCGTAGATGTTCGACGGCACCCGCGGCTTGTCGGACTCGTAGGCGTTGCCCTCGAAGACCGGCTCCAGCGGCAGCCCCTCGTCGATCCCGTGCAGCCCGGCGGCGATCATCGCGCTCAGCGCCAGGTAGGGGTTGACGTCGGCGCCCGGCAGCCGGTTCTCCACCCGCAGCCCCTCGCCTTGGCCGACCACCCGCAGCGAGCAGGTGCGGTTGTCCCGCCCCCAGGCGATCGCGGTCGGCGCGAAGGAGCCCTTGGCGAAGCGCTTGTAGGAGTTGACGTGCGGCGCGTAGAGCAGGGTCAGCTCCTCCATGCAGGCGAGCTGGCCGGCGACGAAGCGCTCGAACAGCGCCTCGTCCTCGGCGAAGGCGTTGCCGCCCCCCTTCTTCCCCAGCGAGCAGTGGATGTGGCACGAGTTGCCCTCGCGCTCGTTGAACTTGGCCATGAAGGTGATCGAGTGCCCCTCCTGGGAGGCGATCTCCTTGGCGCCGTTCTTGTAGATCGCGGGGGTGTCGGCGCTGCGCAAGGCCGTGTCGTAGCGGAAGTTGATCTCGTGCTGGCCGAGGTTGCACTCGCCCTTCGAGTTCTCCACCTCCATCCCCGCGCCGGCCATCTCGTTGCGGATCCGCCGGATCAGCGGCTCCACCCGCGCCGTGCCCAGCAGCGAGTAGTCGATGTTGTAGAGGTTGGCCGGCTCGAGGTCGTGGAAGCCGCGCTTCCAGGCCTCCTCGTAGGTGTCGCGGAAGACGATGAACTCGAGCTCGGTGGCGGCGTTGGCGGTCATCCCGCGCTCCGCCAGCCGGGCCAGCTGCCGGCGCAGGATCTGCCGCGGCGAGGCGACCACTTCGCGGCCGTCGCTCCACCGCAGGTCGGCCATCACCATCGCCGTCCCCGGCAGCCACGGCACCAGCCGCAGCGTCTCCAGGTCCGGGACCATCTCGAAGTCGCCGTAGCCGGTGTCCCAGGAGGACATCGCGTAGCCGCCGACCGTTTCCATCTCGACGTCGACGGCGAGCAGGTAGTTGCAGCCCTCCGCCCCGTGCTCGAGCACCTCGCCGAGGAAGTGCGACGCGGTCAGCCGCTTGCCCTGCAGCCGGCCCTCCATGTCGGCGATCGCGAGCAGCACGGTGTCGACCGTGCCGTCCGCAACCGCCTCTTTCAGCTCCTCGACGGTCACCTTCGGAACGTTACGCCGCTGAGCTCGTCATCCGGCGGGACGCTCCCCCGGCGGGGGCTCCGCGGCGGTCCCGAACGGCGTCTCGTCCTCGACTTCGCGCACCGGCCCGACGAACCGCTTGCGGGCGTCGACCAGCCACCAGATCCCGGTGATCGCCAGTACCGCGAGC
>DASZDI010000227.1:0-3091 GCA_035942135.1 Solirubrobacterales bacterium
AGGTAGGACATCTTGTACTTGCCGACCTGGATCTCGTCGCCGTCGGCGAGCCGGTGGGACTCGATCCGGCGCCGGTTGACGTAGGTGCCGTTGAGCGAGCCGAGGTCGTCGATGTAGAGGCCGTCGCGGCGGCGCACCAGCAGCGCGTGGTTGCGGGAGACGGTGACGTCGTCGAGGAAGACGCCGGCGTCGGGGCTGCGTCCGATGCTGACCCGCTCCTCGGAGACGCTGAAGCTCTCCCCCGCGCGGCCGCCGCCAGAGCGGATCACCAGCGCCGCGCCGCTCTCCTTGACCACGTCGTCGATGTCCACCGGCGTCATCTCGCCGGTCTCGTCGACCCGGTAGGTCATCGTCGTCGGGTCGTCGCCGGCCTCTTTCGGTCCGCCCAGGTAGGCACCGCACTTCTGGCAGTAGTTCGCCCCCTCGGGGTTGGCGAAGCCGCACTCGGGACAGTGGATGGCCATGACGGCTCCCCGCTCAGGCGGCGGGTTCGTCCCCCTCGGGCGACTCGGTCTTGCCGGCGAGGATGTTGGTCAGCTGCTCGACGTCGGCGCCGGAGATCATCGAGTCGCCGGCCTCGCGTTTGTGGCGCAGGCGGTTGACCAGCTCCGCGCGCAGGATGTCGATCTTTCCGTGCAGGACGCGACGCTTGTAGGAGATCTCGTTCTCCTCGGCGGTCAGGTTGTCGATCATGTCCTTCAGCTCCTTGTCGCTGAGGGAACCGAGATCGGGAAAAGTGTCCTCCATCGTGCTCCTAACTGGAAGAGGCGAGGCCTCCGTTTGCGCGGGAGTCGATCATAGCTTCCTCCCTGCCCAAGGTTCAACCGCAGGTTGAAGGTTCGGCCGATCTGGAGCTCAGCTTGCAGCCTGGGCGCCGCGGACCGCCCGCATCCCCGCCCGCGCGTAGAGCACGGTCGCGAGGATCGCCATCGCCAGGCCCCAGATCACCAACGCCGTCGCGACCCAGCCCGGGGAGAGCAGGGCGAGCCAGATCCCGCCCATGATCGGGAAGACGGAGATCCGGCCCGGCCAGTTGACCTCGATGTCGACGCCGTGGCGGAGGCCGTACTGGGCGAGGACGAGCATCGCCAGCTCGCGCAGCGCCAGCAGCGCCAGCGCCCAGCGCGGCAGCAGCTCGAAGCTCCAGCAGACGACGGCGCCGGAGAGGATCGTCAGCCGGTCGACGAGCGGGTCCAGCAGGGCGCCGAGGCGGCTGTACTGGCCGGTGATCCGGGCGAGGATCCCGTCGAGGTAGTCGCCCGCCGCGATCGCCCAGAAGACCATCGCCGAGAGGACCGAGGTGCCGTCCTCGGTGCCGTAGGCGAGGACGAGGAAGACCGGTAGCGCCGCGAGGCGGACGTAGCCGACCGCGTTGGGGATCGTCCAAGGCCGCAGCGGCTCCCCCTTGCGGGTCTGGCGCGGCGGCGGCGCGCTGCGGTCGAGCCCGAAGAGGCGCCGCACCCGGCCGCGGCCGAAGGGGGCGGCCGCCATCGCTAGTACGCCTTCGCGAAGACCGCTTCGGTCACCGCCGGCTTGCCCGTCAGCACGCAGGAGCTCCCGTCGGGAAGGTCCTGGTCGAAGGGAATGCAGCGCACCGTCACCTTCAGCTCCTCGAGCAGCTGCGCCGACTCGGGAGCTTCGCTCCAGGGCGCCCGGACGAATCCGCCCGCGCTCGCGTCGGCGGGGTCGGTGGCGAACCACTCGCGGCACTCGCCCGACTCGCGGATGTCCCGCCGGGGGCGGGCGCTGAGGCGCTCGGTGCCGGCGCGGTGATAGCCGGCCTGGATCTCGTCCAGCAGCGCGGGGATCGCCTCGGCGATCCGCGACCGCTCGACGGGCTCGGGCTTCGAGTCCCCCGCGTCGCGGCGGCGCAGCGCCACCACTCCCTCCTTGAGGTCGCGAGGGCCGAGTTCGAGGACCAGGGGCACCCCTTTGCGGGTCCACTCCCAACGCTTGTCGGGTGGTTCGCGGTCCCGCAGGTCGGCCAGCACCCGCACCTCGGTTCCCTGGAAGGAGAGGTCGCCGATCTCCCGTGCCAGGGCCTCGGCCTCCTCCAGCACCGCCGGTCCCTCCTCCCCCCGCGGGATCGGCACGATCGCGACTTGGCGCGGCGCCACGGTCGGCGGCAGGCAGAGGCCGACGTCGTCGCTGTGGCTCATGATCAGAGCGCCGAGGAGCCGGGTGGAAACGCCCCAAGAGGCGGTGTGCACCAGCTCCCGCTCGCCCTCCCTGTCGAGGAAGTCGATCTCGGCCGCCTTGGCGAAGTTCTGCCCCAGGTAGTGCGAGGTTCCCGCCTGCAGGGCCTTGCCGTCCTGCATCATTGCCTCGATCGAAAGGGTCGTCAGCGCCCCCGGGAAACGCTCGTCCTCGGACTTCTCGCCGGTCAGGACCGGCATCGCCAGGAACTCCTCGGCGAAGCGCCGGTACACCTCGAGCATCTCCTCCGCGTTCGCCCGCGCTTCCTCCTCGGTGGCAAAAGCGGTGTGCCCCTCCTGCCAGAGGAACTCGGTCGTCCGCAGCAGCACCCGCGGCCGCATCTCCCAGCGGACGACGTTGGCCCACTGGTTGAGCATCAGGGGTAGGTCGCGGTAGGAGTTGATCCATTTCGAGAACGACTTGCCGATGATCGTCTCCGAGGTGGGCCGCACGACCAGCGGCTCCGCCAGCTCCCCGCCCGGCGTCAGCTTTTCGGGGTCGGCGGGGTCCTCTTCCAGCCGGTGGTGGGTAACCACCGCCATCTCCTTGGCGAAGCCCTCCACGTGCTTTGCCTCGGACTCGAAGTAGCTGAGCGGGATGAAGAGCGGGAAATAAGCGTTGCTGGCGCCGCTCTTCTTGATCTGCCGGTCGAGCTCGGCCTGCATCAGCTCCCAGATCGCGTAGCCCCAGGGCCGGATGACCATGCAGCCCCGCACGTGCGCAAGTTCCGCCACCTCTCCCTCCCGCACCACGGATTGGAACCAGGCGGGGAAATCCTCCTGCCTGGAGGGAGAGATGCCTTTGTTCTTCGAGCTGCGGCCCATCGGGGGAATCTATCCCGCCCGATGACGGGAACGCCTGGCAGGGCCCGAGTCCGCGAGAACCCGTGTAGAGC
>DASZDI010000228.1:0-3278 GCA_035942135.1 Solirubrobacterales bacterium
GAACTGCTCTTCTCGCCGGACGTACCCGCCGAGGCGCCGCTCTACGGACTGCTCATGGGTCTTCTCGACGGCAGTGTCAATCCGAAGCATTGGCCCGTGGACGCTCCGGAAGGGGCACGGTAGCCTCTCTCCCGGCGAGCGCCTCCGCGACCAGGGCTCGCGCGAGAAGTTCCTCGTCCGAGGACCAGCTCTCGGCGCCCTGGGAGTGCTTCTGGCCCTGGGCAATCGTCTCCGCGAGGTTGTGATCGATGGCCCGCCTGGTCAGCTCGAAAGGTCGGCGGCTGATCCTCGACAGCAATTGCAGGATTCGCCGCGCGGCTGACCTCTGGCCGAGCACCTCCTGCAACAGGTACTCCGGCTCGATCAGCACCCCGTCGCGTTCGGCGGTTTGCACCGCTCGAGCGAATGCTTCGACCAGGACCTCTGAGACCTCGATCCTGGCGCCTTCGTCGAGGACCAGCTCGCGGGTGGGCCCGTCGCGGAAGCGGAGGTAGCGGGAGAGCACGTAGGGGCCAAGCGTCCAGACGAAGGTTGACGGCTTGAGGCTGTTGCTGCCACCGTCGAACAACTCGGCGATATCGCTGACTTCGAGCATGGCGGACAGGAGATAGCCGCTGTCCAACCGTTCGCCCCGGCCCTGCCGGCACTCCTTGATCGCGCTCGCGAGGATCCGGACGAAGCGAACCGAGACGGGAGCGAAGGCCGGCGGCGCAGGCCCCTCGCGTCGCGACGGTCTGACGCAGATCGGCGCATACGCGCCCCAGGAAAGCGGGGAGTGGGCGGGATCGTCGGCTTGGCCGGCTTCCCAACGTGCCAGCCCTATCCGTTGGGTGAGAACGACGGCTTGGCGCAGGCTCGTTCCCGCCACCGCTGCTTCGATGACCGGGTCTTCTGGAACGTAGAGGTCCGGCATCGGGTAGAGGGTGGCGATTACCTCGCGGCTGCCGCCAGCCACCAACGCCGGCGCCAGGGTCAACCACTCTCCAGACGACGCGTCGGACAGAGCCGAGGTGTCGCAGGCCTGCAGCAGCACCTGGGACGGCATCGCGATGCCGCGGGCGGTCATCGCGAAGATGTCGATCGGACTGAGCAGTTCGTGCTCCTCGCCATTGGGCGTATCTGCCGCGATCACCAAGCCCCCGCGAGAGGGTTCCTCAGGGGTCCCGCGAACCGCGTGGCAGAGAAAGGCGGCCGTGACCTCCGGGCCGGACTCGACCAGCGTCTCCTCGATTTTCGCCGCCGTGGCGAGGTGGGGGGACCAGTGCCGCCCGCCGAGAACCGTCACCTCGGCGGGCAAGGCGATCGCCTGAAGACGGGCACCCTCCAACGCTCCCAGCTCAGGCGTCTCGGTGGTGTCCGCGACGGCCAGAGCGAGCGGAGCGGAATCAACGCGCCCATACTCCGGCGCCTGGACCAGCAAGGCGGCCGACGGTGCGATGACCCAGTCGCACAGCTCGAGGAGGCGGTCGACCTCATCGCTTGCCTCCCGCCGCGCCGCGAGGATCCCCCAGGGGACGTATCCGAGCGACGGGGCCGGAGCGATGGCTATCTATAGCCGGTCCCCCCGCTGGGCGCGTTGGCGCGCCGCGGCGCGCAGCGACTCTGGAAACAGCTCCGATCCGAGCACCGTGGAGAGCTGGCGCTCGGCGGCAGGGTTGTTGAGCAGGGGGCTGCGCGCGATGCGGAAGTCGGCGCTGGCCGGGTCTTCCCCGGGGCGGAGCAGCGGCAAGGACTTTTCGAGCTCGTCCAGGGCGCAGGCGAGGGTCGAGTCACTGCCGAGCGGAATGCGGCCGCTCTCGATCTCACCGCCTGCCGGCGGGATCAGCGACCAGTACAGCCACTCGTCCCCCTCCCAGAACGAGAGCCACCAGCCGTCGGTCCCGGCTGCCCTCTCGATCGCGGTCTCCAAGCTCACCGGCGGCGGCCGGTCCGCTTCGGCCGGGCGGACCAGGCGGGCCAGGTTGCGGAGGCGAACCACCGGAGGGGTCGAAAGCGCGAGGTCCCCTCCAGAGGTCTCGGCGGTGGTGGCAGGCAGCCCCTGTACCCGCGCGAACTCGAGCAGCTCGGCGATCAGCCTGTGGTTCTCCTCTCGATGTGCGGCGTCGAGGGTGACCGTGAGGGCTCGCTGGAGGCGGCGCGACCAGCTCGTCCGCGCGCTCTGGGCTGCGAGCCGGTAGCGGGTTGCATCCAACTCCATCAAAGCGCGGATGCCGAACCGGGCTCGTTCGTCGTGCCGGCCGTCCCGGGCGGCGAGATCCGCCTCGGTGAGCAGCACCTCGACGAGGTCGTCGGCCCAGCCGGCGATCGCCATCGCGAGGCCGGCTGGCTCAGCGTCCCAGCCGCTTTCGTCTTCCGGTTCGGCCCTATGCCTGAGCACTTCCACCCGCATCTGGTGCAGGATCAGGTTGCCGCGGCGCCCGAAGAGCTGCCGCACGAGCTGGACCGGGTCAGGCCGCAGCCCGAGTCGCCGGGTCCAGCGATCCGCGAGGAGGATCTCGTCGGCTTCATCTATCCGCTTCTCGAAGCCAACGGAGTCGGCGCTGTCTTCAATCGCGATCTCGGCCAGCACGCAGGAGGCCCGCAGTCGAAGGAAGTAGCCCTGCCGCCCGACTGCCCGCAGGCGGGCGATTTCGGCGGCCTCGCGAGCCAGCTCGAGGTAGCCGCCAGCGACGGCGTTCTCGGCTTGCAACACGCGAACGTAAGGCTCGAACAGAGCTGCGGGCGATTGAACCTCTAGGAGGGAGTCGTAGACACTGCGGGCCGCGTCGAACTGCGCGATTCCGGAAAGCGCCTGGCCGCGCAGCAGGGTCGCGAAGGTCGCCACCTCCCCGCTCAACCCTTCGACCTCGGGGTCCAGCCCGAGCCCGCGCTGGTACGAGCGCTCTTCGACGTCGAGTAAAGCCAACCTCAACCGGTGGTGAGCACCGGGACGACGGCTGCTTTCGAGAGTGGCGCGGGCGCCGAGGAAGTCCCCGCGGCGTATCCGCCGGTCGCACCTGCGAAGGCGCAGCCAGGCCAGCGGACCCTCACTCCAACCGACCGTCGGCAGGGGATACCAGAGCTTCGGCGGCCGGGCCGAGAAGTGCCATGCCACGCGACCGGCGAGGAGGATCGCAAGGACCAGCAGCGAGAGCGGCCAGCCGGTGAGCGCGGCGCCGGCGAATGCTGCAAGGGCGGCCAAAACCAGCAGGTTCCGCCATACGAGCAACGCGACCGGAAGAATCGCCACCACCCCGACGCCAATCTCGATGAAGGCGACGACGGCTAAAAGGGCGAGC
>DASZDI010000229.1:0-1960 GCA_035942135.1 Solirubrobacterales bacterium
GGCCGCCGTGGACGAGGTCGGCGTTCTTCTTGCCGTCGATCGTGTCCTTGCCGCGGCCGCCGAAGATCCGGTCGCGCCCGTAGCCGCCGCAGATCAGGTCGTTGCCGCGGCCGCCGAGGATCGTGTTCGGCCCGCGCCCGCCGACGATCACGTCCGGCCCGCGGGTGCCGTGGATCGTGCGGTCATTCGAGGCGATCGTCGCCCGCTTCCCCCCGCAGAGCGGCCGCACCGCCTCCAGCGAAGTGGCGAAGACCAGGCCGAGCCCGACGAGGGCGACGGAGACCATGGCTATCGCTCGCGAGATGATGCCCATCTCCTCCCTGGCTCGCCCCGGGAGACCCTCTCCCGGACTCCCCTCCCACTACCCCGCGGGAGGCGTTGCTAAAGAGGAGTCCAGGAAAGAGGGGTGACAGCGGGCGCGCGGGCGCTGCGGGCGCCTACCGCTGTTGGCGCTCGGCGAGAACGGCCTGCGGGTCCGGGTAGGCGAAGGAGCTGAAGCCGAGCCAGTCCGGGAGGCTGCGGACCAGGTGCTCGGGGCCGTTCACCCGCACCCGCCGCGAGCGCATCGCCGCACCGAGGTCGAGCTTGCCGACCCAGACTTCGGCCATCGCCCGCGCCTCGGCGTCGATCTGCAGGTCGATCGAGAAGCCGGGGTCGGTGAAGCAGAGGTCGGCACCGGAGCCCTGTGCGACCAGCCACCAGGCCCGCTTGCCCTCCTCGGCGTCGCGGTAGCGGAAGAAGGCGACGACCTGCTCCTGGGGCAGCCGGTCGAGCAGCAGGCTGCGCCGCAGGTCCCACATCAGCAGCGCCGGGTCGGCCTCCTCGGCGCTGATCTCCCGCTTCAGCCAGTCACGGCTCCAGGTCCCGAGGCTGACGACCAGCGGCCCCAGCGCCTCCCCCGCCTCGGTCAGCCGGTAGGCGTGGCCGCGCTCGCCCTCGAGCGGCTCGCGGGTCAGCAGCCCGGAGCGCTCCATCTCCCGCAGCCGTTTGCTGAGCAGGGACGAGGACATCCGCGGCACCCCGCGCTGCAGCTCGTTGAAGCGGGTGCTGCCCATCAGCAGCTCGCGGAGGACGAGCAGGGTCCAGCGCTCGGTGAGGACCTCGGCCGCCTGGGCGACCGGGCAGAACTGTCCGTAGCTCTCCGGCATCCCTGCGGCCAGTCTAGGCGCCTAACTGCAGATTTAGAAGTTGATCGGGACGAGGCCCGGGCGTAGAAAGGCATACACACCGATCCAAAAGACCGACCGAAGGAGAAAGAAGTGACCCCCAGCCCCGAGACTTTGAACCCCGAGCTGAAGAAGAAACACCGCGCCATGTGGGCGTCGGGCGACTACCCCTCGATGGTCGAGACCTTCCTGACGCCGCTCGGCCCGCGCCTCGTCGCCGCCTGCGGGATCGGGAGCGGGCAGCGCGTCCTCGACGTCGCTTCCGGCACCGGCAACGCCGCGATCCCGGCCGCCCAGGCCGGGGCGAGCGTCGTCGCCTCCGACCTCACGCCCGAGCTGTTCGAGGCGGGCCGCGCCCGCGCCGCCGACGCCGGCGTCGAGCTGGAGTGGGTCGAGGCCGACGCCGAGAACCTGCCCTTCGAGGACGCGAGCTTCGACGTCGTCATGTCCTCGATCGGGGTCATGTTCGCCCCCCACCACCAGGCGGCCGCCGACGAGCTGGTGCGGGTCTGCCGCCCCGGCGGCAAGATCGGCCTGCTGAGCTGGACCCCGGAGGGGATGATCGGCGGCCTCTTCAAGACGATGGGCCCGTTCATGCCGACCCCTCCCCCGGGCGTGCAGCCGCCGCCGCTGTGGGGCGGCGAGGAGCACCTGCGCGGGCTGCTCGGCGGCGAGGTCGAGTTCGAGCGGATCGAGCGCGACACGCTCGAGGTCAGCGCCTTCGAGCGTCCCGACGACTTCGGCGATCACTTCAAGGGGCGCTACGGGCCGACGATCGCGGCGCGGGCGAACGC
>DASZDI010000230.1:0-4339 GCA_035942135.1 Solirubrobacterales bacterium
GGCCAAGCTCGTCAGCAAGGACATGCCCAAGACGACGTTCGCCGACGTCGCGGGCGCCGACGAGGCCCTCGAGGAGCTCTCCGAGATCAAGGAGTTCCTGCAGGAGCCGGCGAAGTTCCAGGCCGTCGGCGCCAAGATCCCGAAGGGCGTCCTGCTGTACGGCCCGCCCGGCACCGGCAAGACCCTGCTCGCCCGAGCGGTTGCAGGCGAAGCCGGTGTGCCCTTCTTCTCAATCTCCGGCTCGGACTTCGTCGAGATGTTCGTCGGCGTCGGCGCTTCGCGCGTCCGCGACCTCTTCGAGCAGGCCAAGCAGGCGAGCCCGTGCATCATCTTCATGGACGAGATCGACGCCGTCGGTCGGCACCGGTGAAGCCCGGGGTCTGGCCGGCGAGCGTGTCGAGGTCGATCTCACGGCCCAACGGCTTGCCACGGGTGTGGACCTCGAGGATCTTCTTGCGGCCCTTGCGGTCGGGGCGGTCGACGACGACCTGGCGGTCGAAGCGGCCCGGCCGCAGCAGCGCCGGGTCGAGGATGTCGGGGCGGTTGGTGGCGGCGATCAAGATGATGTTGTCCTTCATCTCGAAGCCGTCCATCTCGACGAGGAGCTGGTTCAGGGTCTGCTCGCGCTCGTCGTGACCGCCGCCCATGCCGGCGCCGCGGTGGCGGCCGACGGCGTCGATCTCGTCCATGAAGATGATGCAGGGGGAGTTCTGTTTCGCCTGCTCGAAGAGGTCGCGGACGCGGCTGGCGCCGACCCCGACGAACATCTCGACGAAGTCCGAGCCGGAGATCGAGAAGAAGGGGACGCCCGCCTCGCCGGCGACGGCGCGGGCGAGCAGGGTCTTGCCGGTTCCAGGCGGTCCATATAGAAGGACGCCCTTGGGGATGCGGGCGCCGAGCGCCTGGAACTTCTTCGGGTTCTCGAGGAATTCCTTGATCTCCTCGAGCTCCTGCACCGCCTCGTCGACCCCGGCGACGTCGCGGAAGGTGATCTTCGGCGCGTCCACGGACATCCGTTTGGCTTTCGATTTGCCGAAGTTCATGACCCGCGAGCCGCCGCCCTGCATCTGGTTCATCAGGAAGATCCAGAAGGCGAAGAAGAGGACGAAGGGCAGGACCAGGGTCAGCAGCGAGAGCAGGCCGGAGCTGCCGGAGCCGTGGACGTCGGTCTTGACTTCGTTCCTTTCGAGCAGCGTGACCAGGCCCTCTTCGCCGTCGGGCGGATAGCCCATCGAGAAGCTTTCGTCGTTGGTCCGCTTGACGTCGATCGTGTTGTCCTTGGTGTTGACGTCGACTTCCTCGACTTTGTCTTCGACGATCAGCCCGGACTTGGCATTGACCAGCTCGTTGTAGGCAGGCGCCTCGGTCCCGTCGCCGTTGCTGATCACTTTCTGCGCGATGAACGCAAGGATCACCACCAGGAGGATCGGAAATGCCGCGCTTTTGAAGAAACGCCTCAAGAGAAGAAATCAGCGTACCAGGGCGGTTTTTCCGGGCTATTCCGCGAGTGCGGCGACGAAATCTAGGTTTCGGTAGCGCTGCGCGTGGTCGAGGCCGTAGCCGATCGCGAAACGGTCAGGGATCTCGAAGCCGACGTAGTGGGGGGAGAGGTCGACCCGCAGCCGCTCCGGCTTGGTCAGCAGCGCGCAGGCGCGCAGCGAGGCCGGCTCGCGGGCGTTGAGGTTTCGCATCAGGTACTGGAGGGTGAGCCCGGAGTCGATGATGTCCTCGACGATGAGGACGTGGCGGTCCTTGATCGGCGCGTCGAGGTCCTTGAGGATGCGGACGACCCCGGAGGAGTCGGTCTGGGAGCCGTAGCTGGAGACGGCCATGAAGTCGATCTCGCAGGGGACGTCGATGTGGCGCATCAGGTCGGCGAGGAAGAGGACCGCCCCCTTCAGCACCCCGACCATGATCAGCTCCCGCCCCGCGTAGTCGCGGCTGATCTCCTCCCCCAGCTCCGCGACGCGGCGCTGCAGGTCCTCTCTGGCGACGAGGGTCTCGCCGATCGGGTCCGTCACGGCGCGCAGTCTAGATATATGGGGGCTACGGGCGCTCGGCCCGGAGGACGCCGGCCTCGAGGACGGCGCGGACGCCGCCGCCGAGGTCGAGGACGGAACCGCCGCGGTGCAGGCTCGCCACCTGCTCGGCGAAGCGGGCGGCGCCGGGGACCGGGCGGCCGGCGGCGGCGTCGGCGAGCCGCTGCAGGACCAGCCGGCGCAGGGCCGGGTGCAGCGCCGCGAAGCGCTGCCGGGAGATCTGCCCGGGCGGCGCCCCCTCCCCTCCCGCCAGCTCGGCGTCGACCCGCGAGTCGAGCAGCTCGGCCTCCTCGCGCAGCAGCGCCGCGGTCCGCAGCACGTTCTCCTTGGCGGCGGGATGGGCCTTCTCCAGCTCCGGGACGAGGCCCTGGCGGAGGCGGTTGCGCGCGTAGCCGGCCTCGGCGTTGCTGGCGTCCTCGCGCCAGGCGAGCCCGCGCTCCTCGCAGTAGGCGGTGACCTCGGCGCGGCTGACGTCGAGCAGCGGGCGGACGAGGCGGCCGTCGGCCGGGCGCATCCCCAGCAGGGCACGGCGGCTGGGCGAGGAGGCGAGCCGGTAGAGGATCGTCTCGACCTGGTCGTCGGCGGTGTGGCCGGTGACGATCTTCGCCTCCCTCGCCTCCGCCAGGGCCGCCGCGGCGGCGTAGCGGGCCTCGCGGGCCCAGGCCTGCAGGTTCCCCGCGCCCTCGGGCCGCCGCGGCCGCTCCACCTCCAGCGCCACCCCGAGCCGCTCGCAGAGCCGGGCGCAGTGGCGCTCGTCCTCGTCGGCCTCCTCGCGCAGCCCATAGTTGACGTGCAGCGCCGTCACCGCCTCCGCCCCCCGCAAGCGCACCGCGAGGTCGAGCAGGCAGACCGAGTCCCGCCCGCCCGAGAGCATCGCCACCAACGGCGCCGGCGGCGCAATCAGCCCTCCTGCCTCGACCCGCCCCAGGAGCCCGTCGCCGCTCATGCGGCGCGGACGACGAAGAGCTCGGTCGGCCGCGGGAACCCCTTGAGGCTGACCGCGCCGATCGGCTCGAGCTCGAGCAGCTGACTGGCGGCGACGGCCTCGGCGACCGGCCCGGTGACCAGCACCTCCCCCGCCAGCGCCCGGTTGACGACGCGGTGGACGAGGTTGACCTGGCTGCCGAAGTAGTCGCCGTCGCGGTAGACGGCGTCGCCGAAGTGGATCCCGACCCGGGGCTGGGGCCGCTGCGGGAAGCGCGAGAGGAAGCCGACCGCCCACTCGGTCAGCGAGGCCGGGTCCGGCGAGACCACCATCACCTCGTCGCCGATCGTCTTCACGATCGTCGCCTCGCGCGGCATCGTCGCTTCCACCGTGGCGACGAAGTTCTCGACCACGTCGAGGGCCTCGATGTCCCCCTCCTCCTCGGTGTAGCGGGTGAAGCCGGTGAGGTCGATGAAGCAGAGGGTGACGTGGACGTGGCCGAGCTCGATTTCGGCGGTCTCCAGGGCGGCCGAGTCGGCCTCCATGTGACCGACCACGTCCTGCTCGACGAAGAAGCGCAGGTAGCGCTGGTGCAGGTACTCGGTCAGCGGCGCCGCCAGCGGCAGGATGTCGGCGGCGAGGTCCCCCATCTCCTCCGCCATTTCCAGCTCCGGGACGGCGTCGCGGGTCAACGGCTCGTGGACATAGAGGTGGAAGAGCCGGACCTCGGCGTCGGCGATCCGCCGCATCGACTGCGCGTAGACCCGGACCAGCTGCAGGAAGGCGACCAGCGGAAAGCCGGCGGCGAGCACCCGGGAGCAGTGGCGCAGCGCCGCGGCGTCCTCCATGGTCAGCTGCCGCTGCCCCGTCGGGGTGCCGAGGATGACCAGGATCCGCTCGACCAGCTCCGGCTCCAGCCCCGTCTGCTCGGCCACTTCCTCGACCGTGAAGGTCTCCTGGGAGCCGGAGAAGAGCTCTTCGGCGAAGCCGAAGGCGAGCCGCCCCTCGCGCCCGGCGTTCTTCAGGTCCTCGAGCGAGTACCCCCGCTCCCGCATCCGCGCCACCACCCGCGCCTGCGCCGCCGCGGTCGCCGTCCAACGCCCTTTGCGGACCGGGACGATCTTCTCTTCCGCCCACCGTTTCAGCGTGCTGGCCGGCACCCCCGACCGCCGCGCCGCCTCACTGAGAGAGATTCTCTGATCGGCCATAGGGGCGAGGCTAGCCGGGGTGCTCGATCGCGGGGGTGCCGGTGGGGGGTCCCTGGGAGCACCTCGCCGAGAGAACGTCTAGCGGCTGACGCCGTGAATGCCTCCGGCTCGGCTTATGCTGAGTACCCAGGGATCCCCCACCGGCACCCCCACCATCGAGCTCCGGC
>DASZDI010000231.1:0-1640 GCA_035942135.1 Solirubrobacterales bacterium
TGGGCTCGGCCTCGCCGCGCAAGGACGCGTCGCCCGCTCCGGGTGAGCCGTTTCCGGTCACCCACGAAGCGCTGCCGCAGCTGGAGCGGACGATCCGCCACCGCGCCGTCCAGCGCCCCGACGGCAGCTACACCGTGACCGTGCTCGAAGACCGGGAGCTGATCGCCGAGAAGGTCGGGAGGAGGCCGAGGAGGTCGTCCGCGCCGCCCGCGAAGAGAGCGACGAGCGGGTCGCCGAAGAGGCCGCCGACGTGCTCTACCACCTCAGCGTCCTGCTGGCCTCGCGCGGGGTCTCGCACGCCAAGGTGATGGAAGTGCTGAATGCCCGTAGCGGCTGATTCGGAGATCCGGCTGGAGCCGAGCCTCGAGCAGGCCCGGGAGCTGGCGCGCGAGGGCAACGTGGTGCCGGTCCGGGCGCGCCTGGTCGACGACTGCGAGACGCCGGTCTCGGCCTTCCTGAAGCTGCGCGCCGGCGAGCCCGAGGGGGCGCCCTGCTTCCTGCTCGAGTCGGCCGAGCAGGGCCAGGTCGGCCGCTACTCGTTCGTCGGCCTGCGCCCGCGGGCGCTGCTGCGCTGGAGCGAGGGCACGCTCTCGGAGTGGACCGGGGCAGGCGCGGCCGCCGGCGAGGGGCCGGTCCGCAGAGAGCCCGCGCCGGACCCCTACGCGGCGGTGGCGGCGCGGCTGGAGGAGTACCGCCCGGCCCCGGTCGAGGGCCTGCCGCCGTTCACCGGCGGCGCCGTCGGCTTCTTCGGCTACGACCTCGTCCGCACGGTGGAGCCGCTGGGCGAGCCGAACCCGGACCCGCTGGGGCTGCCGGACATGGCGCTGATGGTGACCGACGCGATGCTGGTCTTCGACCACCTCCGCCACGAGCTGACGATCCTCGCCTGCGCCTTCGTCGAGGAGGACGGCGACGTCGAGGCCGCCTACGAGCGCGCCGCGGCGACAATCGGCGAGATGCGCGAGCGCCTGCGCGGCGCCGTGCCGGCGCCCGAGCACGCCGCGGTCGTCGAGCCGCCGACGTTCGAGTCCAACGTCACCCGGGAGGAGTTCGAAGCCTCCGTGGCGCGGATCGTCGAGTACGTCCACGCCGGCGACGCCTTCCAGGTCGTTCCCTCGCAGCGCTTCTCGGCGCCCGCCCCGGTCGAGGCCTTCTCGGTCTACCGCGGCCTCCGCGCGGTCAACCCCTCGCCCTACATGTACTTCCTCGAGTTCGGCGACTTCCAGATCGCCGGCGCCTCGCCCGAGCCGCTGGTCAAGGTCACCGGCGACCGGGTCGAGACGCGGCCGATCGCCGGCACCTCGCCCCGCGGCGGCAACGAGGACGAGGACCGCCAGTTCGCCGAGCGGCTGAAAAGCGACCCGAAGGAGCGGGCCGAGCACGTGATGCTGGTCGACCTCGGCCGCAACGACCTCGGCCGGGTCTGCGAGTACGGCAGCGTCAACGTCGACGAGCTGATGGTGGTCGAGACTTACTCGCACGTCCTCCACATCGTCAGCCAGGTCTCCGGCAGGCTGAAAGAGGGCATCAGCGCGATGGACGTGCTGCGCTCGGCGCTCCCGGCCGGGACGCTCTCCGGGGCGCCGAAGGTGCGGGCGATGCAGATCATCGACGAGCTCGAGCCGATCAAGCGCGGCGGC